>NZ_AQXV01000053.1:0-99433 GCF_000376965.1 Methanothermococcus thermolithotrophicus DSM 2095
AAATTCTTTGAATTTTTGTCGAGTCGAAGCGAATTTCAAAAAATTCGCTGACTTACGAAAACCTGAAAGGTTTTCGTTAAGACTCACGAAACCTTCGGTTTCGTCGAGTAGTGAAGGTGAGTTACAAAAACCTAACGGTTTTTGTTCAATCACCCAAAGAGAATAAAAGAGAATGCTCTCCCTAAGTAAATCATAAAGAGGCATCCAAATAGGTTCAAAACTATATTTAACCCAGATTTTATTATATACCCATGTTCGATCAATGAAAAGGTTTCATAACTAAACGTTGAAAACGTTGTTAAGGCCCCACAGAATCCTGTGATAATAAACAACCTCGATTCTGGAGAAATTTGAAAAAACATTGAGGAATACATAATAATGCCTACTAAAAAACTCCCTATAAGGTTTACCATCATCGTTCCAGTTGGCAACCCAAATTTTGTAGGCAATATACCACTTATTAAATATCTAAGCATTGCTCCAAAAAATCCTCCAATACCTATTAATAGAAGTTCTCTCACCTAACCACCATAGTAGTAAATGACTTAAATGTGCATATCCCATTAAAAAGTTATTATTGTGACTAAAATATTTATATACTAAATAACACATATGGCATATGGTATCTTTTAAATAAGGAGCTCATAGAAACATAATGCAATAAAATATCCATGCAGTAGTTTAAACATGAAACATGGTATATCTATTTTTGGGCCCGTGGTCTAGCCAGGATAGGACGCAGGGCTTCGGACCCTGTAGTCGGGGGTTCAAATCCCTCCGGGCTCGCTTTTTTTATATTATAGTAACTTTTGGATCCAACCCAAAGCTTTAAAAAAGCTTTGATGCAAAAAGTTTCGTGAGTTCGACGAAACTTCGGTTGGACGATTAAGCTTTCAGATTTTGGGATCCAACACTTTTAAAAAGGGTTGGGATGCAACCTCTCGACGAAACCGAAGGTTTCGTGAGTCAGTAAATCCTTCGGATTTGCTTCGATTTCTAAAGGTTGGGTGGTAATCCCTCCGGGCTCACTTTTTTACTTATTTGTTAAGTTTTATTTTTTATTATTTCAGCCAAGGTTTTTTCCAATTCTTTCAGATATTCTTCATAGCTACCTTCGTTTATAATCATGTAATCAGCCAGCGATATTACCCCACCAATGGAGAATTCTATTTCTCTCATGTCCCTTTCAACAAATTTTTCCCAATCTGCTGTATCATCTTTCCTATTCCTTTCCATTAGTCGGTTAAATCTAGTTTTTGGAGAGGAATGAATTGCAATTATTTCAAGAGGATAGTGTTTTTTAAAATAAATAACTTCATGAAGACTCCTGATTCCTTCAATGATAACGATATCTTCATCCCTATAATGTTCTTCAATGTATTGGATACATGGGATTGCTACGGCCTCTTTTCCGTACATTTCCCTTAATTTTATCGCCGTGTTTCCAACATTTTCAGGGTTTAATTCTAATCCTCTCTTTTTTGTTTCATGTCTAACTACGTCACCCATAGAAACTACTTTTATCCCGTATTTTTCAGCTATTTCTTTTATTGCACTCTTTCCAGAGCCTGGCATTCCTGTAATCCCTATTAGCTTCATGTTATCCCCTATAGTTAATTAATCCACTGTTTGAAGGTTTTCCATTGTAGCATTGTAGGTTTTGTTTATGCTGTTTATATGGAGTTTTTGAACTTCTTTTGAACTTGAAATCATATAATATCCTAAAATTGCAGCGGCAGCGACTAATGCAAGTATAAGAATAGAAAATTCTAAACTAAGCTGCCCTCTAGAAGAAAAAAGTTTTCTTATCAATAACGACATTTTCACCACCCTATTGGAATATATGCTCCCAAACTATAGTTTATCTCTACTATTTAATACATATAATTTTATTAAAAACCAAGATATGGGATTGTTAAGAATAAAAATTCATTAATTATTAAAAAAATTATTACTCATTGAAAGATATACGAGATGAACTAATATATAACATTTTATAACTTTTATACCTTTTATTTAATCAGTTTCTTAGTCAAAACAAATAATGGAAAATATTAGTAAATACTTTGGTGATTATCATGCTTATCATGCGGAAATTAAAAAAGAAAAAGGATGAGATTGAAATTGTGGATTTAACCGATGAAAAAACGTACTATGGACTTTTGAGAAAGGCGGGAAACAGGACGGTTTTTTATAAATGTAGAGAAGAAAAGGAAAACAATGTAAAACCTATCCAGCCGTCGAAGCTCCTGAATATTATCAGAAATAGTAAGTTACTTTTAAGTAAGGACGAAGAATCATTAAAACTTGAAGAATTTTTAAAGCAAAATAACCTAAAGTATGGATATATAGAGCTCTGTCCGTTCTGTATTATTAAGGGAAATTATAATGAGATTAAGGAGAAATATCGTCTTTATAACAGCGAAGTCTGTCTTGAATGTGTGTTAGATGAAATAAAAAATGAGATCGACATTAACGAAGAGTTCATTAGAAAGCTTTTAAGGAGATTTAAAGATGCAAATAAAGTACTAAGTCTTTTTAAAACAGCCAATCCACTGGATAATCCTGACTTAACTAAATACGATGTTTTAACGAGTAGTGAAGAAGATAAAATTGAGAACTACAAGGTAGATGAGCTCCCAATACCTGATGAACTAAAAGAGGTTATAGTTGAGAGAGGTATAAAAGAGCTCCTTCCAGTTCAAACTCTTTCAGTGAAGGGAGGACTTCTAAAAGGAGAAAATCTAATAATAACATCGGCAACTTCTTCAGGAAAGACTTTAATCGGAGAACTTGCAGGTATAAAGAATTTAATTGAAGGTAAGGGAAGGTTTCTATTTTTAGTACCTTTGGTGGCACTGGCAAACCAGAAGTATCTTGAATTTAAAGAACGATATGAAAAAATAGGCTTATCGGTTAGTTTAAGAGTTGGAACAGGTAGATTATCTGAAGGTAAATACTCGGATATTAATACCGATATAAATTCGGATATTATTGTAGGTACCTACGAAGGAATAGATTTTATGATTAGGTCTGGGAAGTTGAGGGATATAGGTACCGTAGTAATCGATGAGGTTCATTCTTTGAATATGGAAGAAAGGGGAGCTCGATTGGATGGTTTAATAGGTAGGCTTAGACATCTGTTCAAATGTCAAATGATCTATCTATCTGCTACAATAGGTAATCCCGAAGAACTTTCAAAGAAGTTAGGTGCAAACGTGGTTATCTACAACGGCAGACCTGTTCCACTTGAGAGGCACCTTATTTTTGCGAAGAACGAATACAACAAACTTAATTTAATAAAAGATATTGTCAAAAAGGAATTTAACAGTAGGTCAAAATATGGTTTTAGAGGTCAGAGCTTAATATTTACTTACTCAAGAAAGAGGGCAGAATACATCTCCAACTTTTTGAATACAAAGGGCATAAAAGCTGACTACTATCACGGTGGGATGGAATATTCCAAAAGAAGAAAAGTTGAGGACGATTTTTTAAATCAAAGAACCATGTGTGTAGTAACCACCGCAGCTCTTGCAGCAGGTGTGGATTTCCCTGCATCCACGGTAGTTCTCGAAAGTTTGGCCATGGGTGGAGATTGGTTAAATCCTTCTGAATTTCAACAGATGTGTGGAAGGGCTGGAAGAAAGGGAATGCATGACACAGGAAAGGTCTATATGCTTGTTGAGATTGGAAGAAAATACCACGCTAAGATGGAATTAACAGAGGATGAAATTGCGTTTAAACTTTTAAACTCAGAACCTGCAGATGTTTTTATCGAGTATAATGAAGATGAAGAATTGGAGCAAGTACTGTCAACAATATCCTCCATTCAAAGATACAAGAAATCAGTTGACAAATGGGAAATAAATAAAGTTCCACTTATGGGACGAAATTTAGATTTGGATTATGTCCTTGAAAAACTGGATAGTTATGAGATGATAAGCCTAAACTACGATGGCGGTAAAAATAAAAATATACGTATTACAAAGTACGGTTATGCTACGGCAGTGTCTTTTCTTTATCCAAAAGATGCTGAAAATATTAGAAACAATTTAAACATGGATGTTATTGATTTGGCAGTTCTAATATCTCCATTTGAAAGCATATACGTTCCAAACAATCTTAAAAATAAGCTGTCCAAAGTTATCAATTCAAACATTCCTACAAAGTTTGTAGATGCCTTTGAAATTATAAAGGAAAACTTTGAAAAAATAAAAGACAGAGCTCTGAGGGATGAGGTAACATTATGGATGATTGAATTTGATGGTATGATTGAGGAGGATATAATACGCCATATTTCAAAGAGTATCCTTAATTTAAGGATGAATAAAAAAACACCACTACAAATCTCAAGAATACTTTATGAGAATTTCAGGCTTCAAACTTATGTTGGGGATATTTATTCCTATTTAGAAAATACAATCAAAATTTTGGATGCTATGGAAAGGATAGCATACATATTTAATGAGAATAAATCAGCTGAAACTGCCAAAATAAAAAGAAAGATAGAAAATCCTTATAAAAATCAAACATCTAAAAAAGTTAAAGGTAACAAAAGCAACAAAAACAATGGCAGAAAAACAAAAAAATAAATTAATTAAAATAAATATAAAAATCTCTTTTTTACATTTTTTCAGTTTCATTTAAAAATTTATCTAAAAATATTGGCCCCCCACCATAATTAACAACACCAGGATGCATCGAGATATAGTATGGGATTTTATTCTTGGATGCAATATAGTAGTCCAATTTAGCTTTTTTTAGATACGATTCTACACTGTGATTTTTAAGATACCAGGTATATTCATGATTTGAAATTTTCTTGGTAGTGCCGTTTGGAAGGATAATTTTGTCAGTTAGTATTATTGTATAGTTGTTTTCTGTAAGTATTTCTATGGATTCGTTGCTCAATGCCCATGCAGGCGGAAGAAATAGTGTCGTATTGTTAAAACCACAATCTCTCATAATAATAGTTGCTTTTTGAAGTTTATCTAAAGCCATATTTTTTGGACATTTAAATTCATGGTATGTATGTTTGTATCCATGAAGCTCAATCCTATAGCCTCTTTCTTTTAATTCGTGGAGATAATCTACAAATTCTTTATTTTTTCTTAAATCCCATTTTCCGTCATATGTCATGTTTTCAAAGTCTGGAATCACGAATAAAACTGTACTTCTGCCATAATTGTGTTTATCGATAATTTCTACAATTTCTTTTAGCTCATCGAAGTAGGGAGGAGACACATCATGCACAAGTAGGATAGGTTTTTGAGATTCATGTTCTGTATTATCTGTAGTGCTGTTTATGTAGCTGCTATTTTTAGCGTTTTCAATGTTTTCAGAAGGAATATCGTCGTGATTGTTGTTTCCAAAATCAGCAAACTGTCCCAGTGTCGATAAAATAACCAAAGTAACTGAAGATGCTAAAAATAAACTGGCATATTTTTTATATTTTAAAAACCTCATATTCCCCCTCAGATTTTTAATTTTGTTTAAAATAGCCTAAAAATTAGCCACCTATTCACATTTTTTGAATGAATATCATTGCATAATTGATATAATTGAATATAATAAAAAAATAGTAGTTAAAATATATATTATTTTATATTATCCATATATATAAACTTATAAATATAACCATCTAAAATAAAAAGTGCGCCAGTCGGGATTTGAACCCGAGTTACTGGCTTGGAAGGCCAGAGTGATACCAGGCTACACCACTGGCGCACATAAAATTTTTCAATGCGGCCTCCGGGATTTGAACCCGGGTATCGGCCGTGGCAGGGCCGTATGATACCAGGCTACATCAAGGCCGCTATGTTTCCTTCTATTTTCCCCGTTTCAAGGGCAAACAATAGAATGTACTATCTCATATATAAACTTTTCGGTTGTGTGATTTTATGTCATTACCATTGTTCTATCATCGTGTTCTATCGTCCACAAAGGTACTAGATGGTTAATAGATCATTATTTATATAAAAAGACGATAATCTAAAATATTATCAAAACGAATATTTTGGTATATGAGAATCTAGGTTTGTGAGGCGGGTAGGTTTATAAGTTTCAGGAGGTTTATTTATGGATCTAGGTACTACCAAATATATTATTTATGCAGAGCTCATGGCTGATGGATACGTAGAAAAACATGATGTTATAGGGGCAATATTTGGGCAGACAGAAGGGTTGCTAAGTAGTGAACTTGATTTAAGAGATCTTCAAAAAAGCGGAAGAATAGGAAGAATAGATGTTGAACTTGAAAATGTGAACGGGAAGTCCTTTGCAAAGATAACACTTCCATCGAGTTTAGATAAAGTTGAGACATCCATACTTGCAGCAACATTGGAAACAATTGATAGGGTCGGACCCTGCCTAGCAACTGTTAAAGTAACTTATGTTGAAGATATTCGTGTTACAAAGAGACAGTACATAACGAACAGGGCAAGAGATATTTTAAGGTCCCTTATGGACAATATGATGGATACCTATGAAATTACAGAGGAAATAAAAGAGCAGATACGGACTGAAGAGATAATAGAGTATGGTGACGAAAAACTTCCTGCAGGACCTAACATTGATTATTCTGATGCAATAATTGTGGTTGAAGGAAGGGCAGATGTTTTGAATCTCTTAAGATGTGGAATAAAGAACGTTATTGCAGTTGAAGGTACCTCGGTACCTAAGACTATAGTGGAGCTCTCAAAAAAGAAAACTACAACTGTATTCACAGATGGGGATAGGGGCGGAGAGCTAATATTAAAGGAATTACTTCAAACATGTGATGTTGACTGTATTGCAAGAGCTCCGCATGGAAGAGAAGTTGAAGAGCTTTCTAAAAAAGAGATAGTAAAGTGTTTAAGATCAAAAATACCTGTTGAACAGGTGTTTCATCCAGGTAGCGTTATTAAAGATGATATTCTAGGCAGTATTGCAGAGGAATCCCCTGCGGAACAAAAACATGAAAAATCTTCAAGTCATGGGTGCGTACAAACAGAACATGGCGAAAGCCAAGGGGTTTCACCCAATTCAGTCGCTGATACTCAAGATAATATAAATCACATAAGTCATATTGAAAACTCAGTTGAGACTTCTTGCCAAACTGGGGAGAAAAAATGTACGCCGGCCCAAGATATTGCAGTTTCCGAACCAGTGGATAGAATTAAAACTGAGAAAACTGAGAAAAACAAATTTGATAATATTAAATCTGCTGTTAGGGAAGTTATGGGGACCAGTATGGTAAAAGTGATAATTAATGGGGATGAGGAAATTAAGGATCTTAAGGATATATTAAATAACATAAAAAATATAGATAATATGGATTTCCTCGTTGTAGATGGGCCAATTACTCAGAGAATCGTTGATTTACTTTATGGAAAGACACCCCTTATAGTAGGGAGGGAAATAAAGGTTACTAAAAAACCTGTGGATTTAAGATTGTTTTCTTTTGACGAAATACTAGCTTAATATTTTTATAACTTTTTGGGTGGTTGCATGCATAAAGATGAGCTCATCCAGTTACACCAACTTTTGGTTTATATGAGAAAAAATTTAAATGGGAAGTTTAGTGAGGATTTTGCAAAGTATGATGAGTTGAATATTCATCCTCATCACATTCATAGAACAAAATCAGAACATACCTATGCCATATTTTTACTTTCAAGTAGTATCGCAAAGATACTTTCTGAAAATGGAAATGTTCCAAGAAGTGTGGCGAGTAGGTTAAAAGATACTGGGGAAAAGGTAGGTAAGGAAATCGCCAGGAAAAAGAGATAGACTCGATTGAAGTATTTAGGGTCTAAGAACCTTACTACATTCTCTGTAGTCATAGTTGAAAAGCGTGATTTGCTATTTTTACGAATATATAGTACGAGCTTCTTTTAAGTGTTTTATGTATATTTATATACTATTTTAAAGTATAGTTGTTTATAGGTTTATAAATCTAATAAATTATGATTTTTGTAATTTTTAGAGGATGTTTTAAATTTTATTAAATTATTGAATGTCTATATGTATCATGACGTAAACGTAAACTGCTATATACTAAACTGTAAATGATAGGTGGTTATATGTTAAGAGAGCTAATAGATTCAATTGATAAAGTAATGGTGGAAAAATCTACTAAAAAATATGGAGTTTCAAGGATTTTAAAAGAAAACGATGGAAAACCAGTTTATATAAAAGATGTAAACGGTTATGAGGTTATTGGTAATCTTTGTACTAGGGAAGTTATTGCAAAGAGCCTAGGGATAAATCAGGAAGATTTAATGAAACACATGATTAAAGCCATGGATAATGAAAAGAGTGGAGAATTGGTAGTGGATGATGACCTAAATAAATTATACGTTAAAGATGATTTGGAAAAGATAAACGAATATCCAATACCTACATACTATGGCAAAGATGCAGGACCTTATCTAACTTCTGGGGTAGTTATAGTCAAGGATAAAGAACACGGGATAAATGCATCAATACATAGAATTTTAGTTAAAGAAGACGGTAGTTTAGTAATAAGAATGGTAGAACAGAGACACTTGCATTACATCTATACAAAGAATATTGAAAAAGGAGACGTTGATGTAGCAATTGCCATAGGTGTTCATCCTGCAGTGCTTTTGGCAGCTTCCACTTCTGGAGATATATCATTCAATGAGTTAAAGTATGCATCAGCGTTAATGGGAAAACCTTTAAAATTGGTTAAATGTGAAACTGTAGATTTAGAAGTTCCTGAAGCTGAATTTATAATTGAGGGAAAGATAACGAAAGAAATGGATGATGAGGGACCATTTGTTGATATAACCGGAACATACGATATAGTTAGGAAACAACCAGTAATAAAAATCACATCCTTGAGAAGGAAAGAGAAACCAATTTTCCATGCTTTACTTCCTGGAGGGACTGAACACAAAATACTTATGGGGCTACCTCAGGAACCAAGAATTTACAAAGGGGTTAGAAACACAGTTCCATCAATCAAAAATGTTGCCTTAACAGAAGGGGGATGTTGCTGGCTTCATGCCGTAGTTTCAATTGAGAAGAAAACAGAAGGGGACGGTAAAAACGCCATACTTGCTGCACTTGCTGCACATCCAAGTTTAAAACACGTTGTAATTGTTGATGATGATATTAATATCTACGATCCAAACGATGTTGAATATGCAATTGCAACAAGAGCTCAGGCTGATGAAGACGTTATAATAATTAAAGGTGCCAAGGGTTCATCTTTAGACCCTTCTGCAGATCACAAAAATAAATTAACAGCAAAAATAGGTATTGACGCAACCATAAGTTTTAGAAAAGGTAAAAAAGAGTTTATAAGAGCTGAAGTGCCTGAAGAAGATGAATAATAAATAAAAAATAATTTATATTATTTAATTTTTAACTAATTCTGCTCCTTTTCCTATTTCTATTTTACATGCTGTAGGGAGCTTCATAGCACTTCTTCTTAGAGCTTCTTTAGCATCTTGAACTTTGTCAGGGTTTACGTATATTGTAATTATTTTTTGACCTTTTTTAACTCTTGCAGCGGTTCCAACAGGTTTACCGAATGCCAATCTCATACCATCGGAAATCCTGTCTGCCCCAGCTCCAGCAGCCATCTTGTTTTCTCTTAAGATTTGGTGTGGGTACACTCTTATTTGGAATTTGTATCCTGTCCTACCACATTTACTTAAAATGTACTTGTTTCCTGCGATCCTTGCTGATTCTAATGCGTTGTGTCTTATTTGAACATCGTTTTTAGATACTAAATGCACTTCTACAGGGAAGTCGTAGCTTAAGTTACCCATTATGTAGTGAACAACTTTTGGCTGAGGTACTCCTCTTACGTATTCTTTTCTTGTATATGCTTGTTTATCTGTGCTTCTGTAACATCTACCTGGTCTTAGTGCCATAATATTCCTCCATAATCCGTCGTGTTTAGTATAAAAAAACTATCTTAGAAAACTAATTATAACTCTATCTAATAGTATATAAATCTTTCTTTGTTTATTTCTTTTCTGTTATTGTTTTTGGTATTATGGTGAACAGGCCCGGTATGGGCTCAATTATGGTCGTTCTGCATTCTGCAGTAAGTGTTAATCATCCGCAGAACGGCCAGATTTAGTTGATGACCTGACATGGTAATTTATTTTATTTTTTACAGCCTCTAAACCAATTTCATTTTTTAAAATCGTGGGAACAACAAAATCCAACCACTGTCTCCACGGTGGAAGATATCCTAGTGTCTCAACTATTTTATCAAGATGACTGTCCCACTGATTTCGTTTGATTTTATCCATCTTATTTACAACCAATATTGGGTTGAGTTCCAATTCAGTTAAGAAGTCGAACATTTCAATGTCTATTGGTATTTCTCCTCTCTTATCCCATCTTTCAACTATTTCAAGGAATGATTTTGCATCGATTATTAGAACTGAAGCTACAATAGATTTTTGATTATCCTCAATATATCTTATTATTTCATTTTTTATCTGTTCTTGAGCTGTTTTATCAAGCCCATGCATATATCCAAATCCTGGCAGGTCAACCAATAAATAGTTTCCTAAATCGTATTCTCTTATTTTCAATGTGACTCCCGGCTTTTTTCCAACTCTAACGCTTTTTCCAGTCATTAGTCTTACAAAAGTGGATTTACCAACATTAGAGCGTCCTACTGCTATCACTTTGGGCTTATTTTCATTTTCGTTTCTTTTCGGGTTTATCATCTTTTTGAATTTTTCAATGTCAAAATCTTTTTCTGTGTTTATTCCAACCATTTTACCACTTTCCGTGTTTTGTGTTATATAAAGATTAGATAAAACTAAGTTTATATCCATGCTTTAATTTCAATTCTTAGGGAGGTTATTTATGGTTTTTGTATTTTAAATATTTTCTTAAAATAGGTTCGATCATTAGGTGGTTTTTAAAGTCATACATTACATCTAAGTATGCTGCATAAGCGTCAAATGGACTCTCAAAATGGCTGAAGTAAGAATGTACATTCATGTCATTGAAACCTTTTGTGCACATGTAATATAAATTATCACTTGTTTGAAGGTTTTTATATATTTTGTATTCTAAAGTCTCGACGAAACCTTTGGGTTCGTGAATCGACAAATTCCTTTCGGAATTTGTCTCGATCGGTGAATTTTTTGAAATTTGCTTCGATTTTTCAGGGTTTTCTTTATCTTTCATTGACATATATCTTCCAAGATGTTCTCTTATCTCTTTTAATTTACTAAATGAAAGTTGCTGCATTCTATTGCCTATCCATGCACTTACATCTCTTTCAGTATCTGCCCAAGAAATGGTTGAAAACTCATGTACATCAATATTTCCCCTCGGGATGCATCTTTCCAAGATCTCAGAAGGGGTGGCATATTCTATATGATCGTATTTTTGGAGCTCTTGGGGAAGATGTCTTAAAAATTCAAATATTCCCGTATCTTTCCATTGGTGTTCCCCAAATGTTTCATAATCCATATAAAGGTTTATGCAGTCTCCAGGAGTTTTTGAAAGCCATGTTGCATATTTATCTGCAGTTAAGGGATATTCTTCCCAATCTTGACAAGAAAACCTAAATCCTATATCATCGCTTAGTTTATAATTTCTTAATAGGACTTTTAGTCCACAGAGTGCATTATAAACGTAATTTGGAGATTTCCATCCAAGTATTCTTTCAGTACCTTCTGTAAATATGCCTTTAAATCCTAAATCTTTGATAGTTTCTGCTATTTTGTTGTTGTATATTAATTCAGTATTTCTGAAAACCTCTGTTTTATAACCAAATAATTCTTTTATCATTTTTTGGTGCAGTTTTATATCTTCCCTAAACTCACCATGGTCTTCAAAAAAGCTTGAAAGGGAGTGGTGGTATGTTTCTCCAATGAGCTCTACATTTCCAGTTTTTACCAGATCCTTAAATAAATCTAAAACCTCATCGTTAAATTCCATGGCTTGTTCTAAAAATACTCCAGTTATGCTGTAGGATACTTTAATGTCATATTCATCAATTAAATCGAGAATAGTCCTATTTGCGGGTATATAACACTTATTGGCTACTTTATTAAAAATATCCTTGTTTAAATTCGTATCAATATACCGTTCCCATAAATTTTTACAACCAATATCTACAGATTTCTTCAATCTATGTGGTTGGTGCACTTCAAAGTTAAAAGAAACCAACATAATATCCTCCGATCAAAGTTATAAGATTAAATAAATAAAAATATGATAGTTATTTAATTCAAAGTATGCTTAATTTTCCTAATTTTATTTTCTACAAACAAAGAACAAGATACATTTTCCAATCAAATTAAGGTATTAATATATCAAAGTTACCATGGATGGCAATTATGACCATTGCATGTGACCACCCAAGTGGAATTGCAGATATCGGAGCTCCAAGATCTTTGTGAACCTGTTCTGGAAATAGTTCATTAAAGTTATACTTTAAAGTCCAATCAAACAAATTGTTACATTTTTGGGCATAAGTAAGGAGTGTGTCGGAACTAGGGGTTTCATCTGACTTTTCACCATGGTTTTCAATGGACCCTATAATTGAGACAAAATCCTTAAGGTCCCCTGAAGAATCAGGGATTTGATCAGAATGTATGGCATTTTTACCATGTTTAGATAATGATTTAATCAAGTTTTCATAGTACATATGGAGCCATATTGTGGTTATTATCCAAGGATTCCCTCCGAAATAAACATCTTCAGGGTACCTTCCTATACCTCCAACCTTATACTTAAACGCATTTTCAATTTGGTTGGCGGTGCTAATCATTCTAGGGTCATCAACAGGTACCAAATTATATGGAAAACTGAGCCCTAAAATACTAGCATCTAGAGCTTTGTCCAATGGATCCAATGATTTTGCAAATCTATTTTCATCTTTTAAATAAAGCCTATCTACCATTTCGTTTTTAAGGAAGTCCATGCTCTCTTTCCAATTTTGGATATCGTGTTCTTCCTTGCCCAGTATTTTACAAATGTTGTAGGCAGATTTTAATCCTCCATAAATTGCGCCAAGTGTGTATGCGAATACACCATATTTTTCTTCCCATAAATCATAGCTTGGTGATGGTGGATTGGCAACACTACTTAAATAATCCCCTGCTTTTTTAATCATTTCCCAATATCTGTTCAGGAATAATTTGTCCCTAGTTATTCTATAATGTACAAGTGCGGCCCAGATTGTAGTACCAACTTGGTCAATTTGAATTGCCGTAAGCCTTGGATTTCCTTCTACGTAGTAGTTTTGAACCCATGAGCCATCACTATTTTGTGTTTTTTTGCACCATTCAAAGTATTTTTCGCTTATTCCATGCTGACCACATAGGTCAAGTGCGACGGCCATATAACCTGCGTCCCTACACCATACATATCTATAATCTGGATAGAGTGATGGTGATGCAATTATTCCACCATTATGATCACAAAGGAGTAAAATGGTTAATAGGGATCTTTTACAAATAGCTTCATACTGTTTTATTCTTTTTAAATTTGAAATATTTGCGTCGTCTTTTATATGTGTTAAATCTTTAAAGGCTTGATTTGAATTGCATAGACTATTCGCAGTGGTTTCAATCATGTTCTTCCAGTATGCCATTGTAAGATCATATATGTCTGCGTGATTGGTTATAACTATATTTAGTGTATCCAATAAATTCATAATTTTGGTATAATCCCCACCATACTTATCTGCAAATATAAATATTGAGACTTTCTGTTCCTGATTTGGACTCAACTCAAGGTCCCAACCCAGTGCGCTATCTGTGATTAGGCCTTCAGCACTATCGTATTCCTTTAAAATACCATTTTTGAGATCATTTAGGGCACTACTCTCGGATGACCTAACACCACATTGGTATGAAGATACTTTTTTATTACTGCCGATACAAAAAACATAATTCTTATCGTATTTAATAATGCACTCCCTGTTCTTTCTATACTTTACAGTACTTACTTCAGGAATTTCTCCCATTCTTAAATTTTCATAAAAAAACAGTTTTAAATTCTTTTTTTCGCTGGATTTGTTTAATATTGATATTTGCTTAATTATCGAGTTATGGGATATAGGCACGTAGTCCTTTGATTCTATTAGAAAATCCTCGTTTTCATATGATGTTTTCAATATGTTTGTATCTTTTAAATAGTTCTGATTAATATCCCAGGAATTGTCCCAATTCCATTTCAACTTATTATCATAAAATATGGCAAATGATGAATCAAAAATATGTTTCTCATGCCCCAAATGTGGAAAAAATATGTATTCCAAAGAGCCTGAGTCATCAATCTTTGCGAGGATTTTCCCATTCCCAATAATTCCTACCATGCTAACCACTCGTTAATTTTTGGACATATTATATAATTTATTACATTAATTTGCTTTGTAAATATGGGGTCATTATGCAATAAATTTAATAAATATTTATAACATCATTGCAGAACGACAATATTCGATCATGTAACTGTAAATCAACTGAAATTATTTAAGACTTATAATCCATTTTCTATTATCACGTATTACATTTATTTTACCTTCTCTAGCAAGCCATCCAATAGCCATTATAACAATATTTTCATTACACCCTCCTTTTTTCAAGGTTTTTGTTAGTGTTGTGAGGTTTTTTTCGCCCCCCTCTAAAACATGGTAAATTTCACCGGCAGTTTCGCCTATTTTACCCCACATTTCCTCCATAATTTCACCTCATGTGAAGTACAGTCATACAAAGTAGAGTATTGAAACGAACGAAGTAGTTTCGAGCTATGAAATCCCCGATTTTCGTTCAATCATATCCTCGATGTGGGCCGTACAATTCTTAATTCATTTTTCTTCTTATTAAACTAAAATTTCCTAAATTTTTAATAAAAATTTAGTAATATAGAATATATAACTTCATTTGTTGAATACTAAATTATGGTTTTAATTTTATTAATATTTTGTCATTTCTGAAACTTTATGATATACGTCAACTGTATGGTTTGCAATAACATCCCAACTATATTTTGTATATGCATCATGTTTTGCATTACTTACAATATACTCTTTAAAACCCCAATCTGAAAGAACCCTATTTACACCCCATGCAATGGAATCAGGATTTTCTGGATAAACCCAAACTCCATTGTGTTCGTGTTGAATAATTTCACTCAATCCTCCCACACTACTGGCTACTACTGGGGTACCAGCCGCCATGGCTTCCAAAGCCACAATTCCAAAAGGCTCATAAACAGATGGTATAACACAAATATCTGCACATTTGTATAATTTCTTTAAAGAATCTCCATTGGTAAATCCTAAAAAAATAACTCTATCTCTACATCCTAGCTGGGAAGCTATACCTTCTAAGTAATCCTTCATATCTCCAGTTCCGGCAATTACAAGTTTTGAATCAGGATGACTATTGAGTATTTTAGGAAATGCTCTAATTAAATATTCTACACCTTTTTGATAAACCAATCTTCCAACAAATAGTATCATTTTTTCATGAGGGTGTACTCCCAAATTCATTCTAAATTCATTCCTATCGTAGTCACTTAAAGGAATGTCAAATTCCCAAGGGTTTATTCCATTGTAAATAACATTCACTTTTTCCCAAGGTGTGTCAAATGCACCACATATTTCGCTCTTTATTGAATTACTTACAGTTATAACTGCATGGGATTCGTATGTGCTCCACCATTCTATATCATTAATGGCCCGTGAGTCTTCAGAATGAATTCCTCCACATCGTCCCCGCTCTGTACTATGAATGGACTGTACGTAGGGTTTATTAAAAAGGTGTTTTATGTTTGTTCCAACAAATGATGTCATCCAGTCGTGACAGTGGATCACGTCGTAGTTATTAATTCCCAACATACCCAATTTCTTTTCCATAAAGTTTGCCATAAATGTGGCCCAAGTTAAGAAATGATTATGTCCTATAGGTTTTACACGATAAACATTAACTCCATTGATATTTTCATATTCTGGTAGTTCATAACCTACTGTTATAACATCAACTTGATGTCCATTTCTAACAAGCGCTTCAGCAAGGCCTCTGCAGTGTACTGACAGCCCCCCCACCATGATTGGAGGATATTCCCAAGTTACCATGGCTATTTTCATTTTTTCACAACTCTTAATTATATTGCCCTGTCGTCGAATATCGGGTTAATATTATTTTATATATAATATTTACATATATTACTAGTATATATATTAAATCTAAGGGGAGTGGTTTTGTGAAAATAGCAATATTAATGCCTACCATAGCACCTTTGACATCAATTGGGGGTTTAGGTGAAGTGTTACAATATTTGCCAAAATTTCTAAAGTCAATTGGGAATGAAGTAGTTAGTATAACTTTTGACCATCAAAATAAGATTTCAAACCTACCAAATGAAAAAGTAACTGAATTAAATATTAAGTATCAAGGGAGCAAGTTTAAATTTGACGTGATAAAGGTAAAACATCCAATTACTGGTTTGGATATAATTGCATTTAGTAACAAAAATTTTAACGAATTAGATACTTGGGATCCTGTAAAATATGATCTATTTGCAGACTTGGTCGTAAGTTATTTGAGTAATTTTGATGATATAGATTGTGTTTCAGGGCATGATTGGCCATGTGGGCTTGCTGTAGCAAAATGCCACGAAAAACTCAATCTACCAACTACTATGACGATACACAACGAAGCTTTCAGGGGGCCGGTCAGGAACTATAAGGGGCATGTAATGACATATTTAGAGCTCGGTATTTACTTTAGTAATGCTTTTAATACTGTGAGTCCAACCCATGCAGAAGAAATAAAATCCATTGAGCTCATAAACAAACAGAGTAGTATAAAACCTTTTCATGGTATTATTAATGGAATAGATTTTGAATCTCATGGTCCTTCTAGTATGATAGAAAGGATGATTAATTTGAGTGATGGAAAGTTGGACCCTAGAAAATACGCATTTATAAGTAACTATAGCTCAGAAGATGCACATGCTATAAAACCCAAAATAAAGTTCGCATGGTTTTATAACTCTGAATGTTTAACAAGATATGTTGAAGATTGGAATAATATGGATAAAACCAAAATTACTGGAACAGATGTAGAAATATATGGAAATCTTGAAGATGGTCTTGATACTCCATTAATCGGATTTGTTGGGAGGGCCACGTATCAAAAAGGATTTGACTTAATATTCCAGGCACTTCCCGAAATACTCGATGAACACGATATAAGATTTGTCATGCTTTCCAAGGGGGAAAAACGGATTGAAGAAGGTATGAAAGACTTAGCCGAAAGCTATCCTGGAAAAGTAATTTCCATGGTGGGTTTCTGTCCCCCCCTTACATCGCTGGTGTATGCCGGAAGCGATTGGACCATAGTTCCGTCCCTTTGGGAGCCCTGTGGCTTAATTCAGATGGAGTCAATGGCCTACTGTACCCCAGTTGTAGCTCGGGAAACTGGTGGTTTAAAAGACACTGTAATATCCTTAAATCCTGATCCACATAACGATCCTAATTTTGACGTAGCTACAGGAGTTCTCTTTAAAGATTATGATAAAAATGGTTTAAAATGGGGTATAGAACATGCCTTAAATTGGACATTTTATAAACTGGGAGAGATTTGTTTATTTATCAACTATAATCATGTAAACTGCCCAAAAAGTCCATATGATACAAACGCTCCACTTTCATTAATGATGAAGAATTGTTATTATCATGCATATAGAAACCTGAGCTGGCAAAACAACGATAGTGCAGACAAGTACAAGGCATTGTTTGGAGGAGCAATATACAAACATTACTTTTAAAAATAAGATAAACTATAATGTTTTAGGTACAGTATTATGGGGGAAACGATGAACAGGGACTACATGTTTAAATACGACAATGTAATGGATGAGGTTATAGGTAAAGACGGAATATCAATAGCAGACATAGGAAAGATCGAAAATAAAATAGAAAGTGCATATAACGGCATATTAGAAAAAGCTGAAGCTGGAGAATTGGGTTTTATAGACATACTCGACTCCGATTTGAGCCAGTATGATAAAGTAAAGGAGCATTCAAAAGATTTTGAGTACATTATAGTTGTAGGAATGGGGGGTTCAGTACTAGGTACCCAAATGGTACACGAGGCAATAAATGGATTGTATTATAATGAATATAGTTCTCCAAAAGTTTATTTCTTAGACAATTCTGATCCCGAGAAAACATATCGAATTCTTAAATTGGTGGATTTGGAGAAAACTTTGGTATTTGCGGTAAGTAAATCTGGAAATACTGTAGAAACGCTGGCTAACTTTTTTATCATAAGGAACTTGATGATGAAAAAAGTGGATGATTATGAAAAAAATATAGTGGCTATAGCCAATGGTGGAACGTTAAAAGAACTTACGGAAAAAGAAAATTACATGTTTTTTGAAATCCCTGAAAACGTTGGTGGAAGATACTCCGTACTTTCTGCGGTAGGTTTAGCTCCATTATCTTGCCTTGGTATAGATATTGAAAAGCTGGTAAAGGGAGCTATAAAAATGAACAACTCCTGCAATAATGAAGATGTGTTTAAAAACCCTGCCCTAATGAATGCAGTAATTCATTATCTAATGTATAATAAGGGAAAAAACATGTCTGTTATCATGCCATACGCTGAAAGATTGCATAAGTTTGGTATGTGGTACAGGCAATTATGGGCTGAAAGTTTGGGAAAGGATGGAAAAGGACAAACCCCTATAGTTTCAATGGGGGCAAAAGATCAACATTCTCAGCTCCAACTCTATATAGACGGTCCAAAGGATAAGATTGTAACATTTATGAGGGTAAATAAATTTAAGTATGACTTAAAAATCAACCACGAGCTCGAAAGTAATCTGAACAATCACAACCTATCAGAAATAATAAATTCAGAACAAAGTGCTACCGAAGCCTCCTTGACATGTCATGGGGTTCCAAATGTTAAGGTAGTTCTTGAGGAATTAAATGAATTATCCTTAGGAAAGCTGTTATATATGTATGAGTTACAAACAGCATTCTCTGGAGAACTCCACGGAGTTAATGCATTTAACCAACCTGCAGTTGAACAGGAAAAAGAGATTGCCCGTGAAATATTAAGAGGGACTCCTTTGGAAGAGTTAATGTGTATAGAAAATTATCAGTATAACGGCAAGTACACCATAAGTTGTGATTAATGGGGGGTTTTTATGTTTAATAATTTTCAAGAACACCTTAATAATTTTTTAGACGTGAGTGTTTTTTTAGCATACAATGTGAATGTAGATGCCATAAAGTATTTTAAAACGCCTGAAGACATAATGGCCATAATTGATCAATTTGATGCCGATGAGATAAAGAAGAGGATTGAAGAGTATCCTAGAACAATAGAAAGTCCCATAGATTTTATTGCAAGGCTTATTCATTCTATGAAGACAGGAAAGCCGTCAGAAGTACCTCTTTTTGATAGCAAAGAGTTAAACGAATGGTTCAATGGACTTAATTACAATGAAGAAAGAATGGGAGGTCAAGTTGGCATAATTTCAAATTTACTTTCAACTCTGAATGTAGGGAAGGTTATAGCATATTCTCCAATCCTATCTAAAAAACAGGCTGAAATGTTCGTTAATAAAGATAATTTGCTTTACCCTTCAGTTGAAAATGGGGAGCTCATTTTAAAAAAACCAATAGAATCATATAGGGAAGACCCCCTTAAGATAAACCGGATTTTTGAATATAAAAAAGGTCTTGAATTTGAGCTGGGTGATGAAAAAATAGTTACCCCCCAGGCAAATAGATTTATAGTAGCTTCAAGGCCTGAAAAACTCAGGATAGAAATAAAAGAAGAGTTAAAAGAAAAATTACCGGAAATTGGAGAAATGGTGGATTGTGCAATACTCTCTGGTTATCAGGCTATTAAAGAGAAATATAACGACGGCAAAACTGCAGACTATTATTTAAATAGGGCCATTGAAGATATCGAGCTCCTAAGAAAAAACAACAAAAATTTGAAGATACATCTTGAGTTTGCATCCATTCAAAACAAAGAGATTAGAAGGAAAATAGTAACTAAATTGCTTCCAAATGTGGATTGTGTTGGAATGGATGAAACAGAGATTGCAAATATTGTCCATGTAATTGGGTACGATGACTTGAGTGAGAGAATACTATCAAAAAGCCATGTTGAAGATATTATTGAGGCCTCAAAGATTCTAATGAATAAGTACAACCTCGAAGCAGTGCAGGTCCATACCATGTACTATATAATGTATCTATGTAGGCGAGAAAGTCCATTAACTGAAGAAGAATTGAAAAGAACTCTTGAGTTTGCCACAGTACTTGCATCAACTAAGGCGGTATTGGGTAATATAAGTGATATTAACGACTTAAAAGCCGGACTTGAAATTCCTCATAATAAGTATGGGGAACTACTGAGCTCCATAGTGGAAAAATTAAGTAAAGAACCAGAAAATCAGGATTATAAAATGGTTTTAGTGCCATCAAGAATTGTTAAAAATCCTAAAAGTACCGTAGGATTGGGAGATACAATATCTGCCGGAGTGTTTATCGGCTGCATATCTCTGCTTAAAAATAAACAAAAAAGAAATAATTAGATTGAAGGATCCAGTATTGGCGGTAGTTTATCATCCAATCCTGGATTGTATCCATCCATATCTTTTATTTTTAACTGTAATCTGTGGAATATGTACGCAAGAGGTATTTCCATTGGACAGAGATCTTCACACTGTCCGCAGTTTATACAACTGAATGCCGTATGGGACATTCTTATACCATGAAACATAAGCGGATTTGGAGGAACCTCTCCTTTATCCATGTATTCACTGTTTAATTCGCATTCCACACAGAAACATATTGGACATGCATCCCTACAACCATAACATTTCATACATCTGCTCCAGTATTTTTCCCATTCCGTAAGGTTGGGGTATTCTTCTTCAAGATGTTTTTTCTGGTATTTTTTACCTAATTTTATCATACTATTTTCGATTTTTTCCCTTATTATTATGCCTTTTTCAGAAGGTGATTTTGTTTTTATGTATCCTTCTTTTTCAGCATTTTTTATTAGTTCTTTACCTTTCTCTGAACAAACTTCTACAAAGGTCCACTTTCCAGCATCTTCACCGATAACTCCCCAGTTACCACAGGCCAAATCGGCTTTTCTTGGAATCTTAACTTCGCATCTTTGGCAGTTTGTTCTTCTTCCATAACCTTCTTCTTCTAAATAGTCTATTTTAATCCCTTTGTGGGTCCCGTCTTTTAATTCAATTATAAATTTTCCTTTGTCAATCTCTTCTTTTACAACATCTTTAGGGTCAACTTCGTAGTAGGCTTTTATCATTTCCATGGCAGTCTTTGGAGGAATTGTCCCACCGCAGTTTAACCCTATCATATAGATGTTATCCAAATTGACTTGATTTCTTTTTGCAAGTTCGACTATTGCCCTCATATCGCAGGGTTTTACAGGAACTGCAATTTTTAAATCTTTTAAGTAGTTCTTTATTATTTTTCCCCACAGTACTGGAGCACAGTGAAGGGAACCTGCAGTTTCAAGTAGTTCCTCAGAGGATGTTATCAATGTTGGAATACCGTCGTAAACATCTTCTCCTTTTTTTAGGGCCAAAACTCCATCAACTAACTTTTTGTCAAGGAGATACTTGAATAATGCAGTAACCGCACCGCCGCACTCTCCTCTATTAAGTATTTCTTCATCAGCGGCTTGTACATAGTAGTACGTTTCATTCATATTATCCCTCAATTACCAGAATATATAATAGGAGGTATTGGTATTTATTCGGCTTTTTCTATTTTAACTGCACAAACTTTGAGCTCCGGGATTTTACAGTTTGGATCAAGAGCAGGATTTGTCAATGTGTTTGCAGTAGTTTCTGCAAAGTGGAATGGCATGAATACTACACCTTTTTTAATGTTTTCAGTAACATTTGCTTTTACAGTTACTTCTCCTCTTCTTGAAACTACTTTTACAAGATCTTTGTTTTTAATTCCCAATTTTCTGGCATCTTCAGGATGAATTTCAATAAATCCCTCGTTTATTTCGTCGGCCATGTGCTTACTTCTCCTAGTCATACTTCCTGTGTGGTAGTGGAATATTATCCTTCCTGTTGTAAGTATGTATGGATATTCATCGTCAGGGAGCTCTGCAGGATCCCCATATTCAACAGGGAATATATTTCCTAATCCATCACTTGTTAAGAATTTTTCAGTATGTAAAATTGGGGTTCCGGGATCATCTTCAGTTTTACATGGCCAGTGTAATCCATCAACGCCTAATCTTTTGTAGCTAATTCCTGCATACTGCGGAGTGACTCTTCTTATTTCTTCGAAAATTTCTTCCGGAGAGTTGAAGTCGAACAGTTCGCCATACCCCATTTTTTCAGCAAGTCTCTTTATTATCTTCCAGTCTTCAAGTGCTTCTCCAGGAGGATCTATCGCTTTTCTTACTCTTTGAACCCTTCTTTCAGAGTTTGTAAATGTTCCATCTTTCTCTGCCCAACACGCCGCTGGAAGAACTACATCGGCTAATTGAGCAGTTTCAGTTAGGAATATATCCTGAACAACCATAAAATCTAAAGATTCCAAAGCGTGTTTCACGTGGTTAACATCTGGATCAGAAACCATTGGGTTTTCACCCATAATGTATATGCATTTTATTTCTTTTCCTGCTTTTTCAAGGATTTCAGGAATTGATAAACCAGGTTCATGGTTTAATTCAACACCCCATTCCTTTTCAAATTTTTCATAAGCCTCTTCTATTTTTTGATACCCTGGGAATACATTAGGTAGAGCTCCCATATCGCAGGCTCCTTGAACGTTATTTTGACCTCTTAATGGATTGACTCCAGTTCCTCTTTTACCTATGTTCCCAGTTATCATTGCTAAATTACAGCATGATTTTACGTTGTCCACCCCATGTATAAATTGAGTTACACCCATACAGTAAAGTATTGAAGCTTTGTCTGCACTCCCATACATCTTTGCTGCTTCTACAATTAATTCAGGCGATACGCCACAAATCTTTGAGACATATTCTGGAGTATATTTTTCCACAGTCTTTTTTAATTCATCAAAACCTTTTGTTCTATTTCTTATAAATTCTTCATCAATCAAACCTTCATTTATGATAACGTTCATTAGACCGTTTAAAAATGCAGTATTTGAACCTGGAGTTATTTGGAGATATAAGTCGGCCTGTTTTGCAGTTGGAGTTTCCCTAGGATCAATAACAATAACCTTGGTACCTTTCTCTTTTGCCTTAATTACTCTCCTTGCAATAAGTGGATGTTGTTCAAATGTATTTGAACCTATTATCAATATACAATCTGCATCTTCAATGTCTCCAATTGAATTTGTCATAGCACCGGACCCAAAAGCTTCCCCAAGACCTTTAACAGTTGCAGAGTGTCAAAGCCTTGCACAGTGATCTATGTTATTAGTTTTCATTACCGCCCTTGCAAACTTTTGAAGGGCATAATTATCTTCGGTTGTACATCTTGCAGATGAAAAAAATCCGATTTCATCTGGGCTATAACCTTTCAATTTATCTGCAATTAAAGTCAAAGCTTCGTCCCATGTAGCTTCAACAAACTCACCATTCTTCTTGATTAATGGTTTTGTTAATCTGTCTTCCCGGTGGACAAACTCGTAACAATAATTTCCTTTAATGCAAGTTTTTCCTTCGTTTACAGGATGTCTTTTGAAGGGCTCTGTTCCAACAATTTTTCCATCCTTTACAACTAGATCCACACCGCAGCCAGTACCGCAGTAAGGACAAATTGTGTGGACAAATTCCAGCTTCATTTATAATCACCTATATTAATCATAAGTAACGTAGGGAAGTTTTGGGTCTTTCTTCGCTACCTGTTCCTTAAAAGGTTCACAAATAGCGGGTGCTATTTTTGTACATTTATATGTGTCATGATTGTTAATTGATACAAATAATAAAATAATAAATACTAAAGATAAAAAATGGTATTTTATGCATTTATGGTGACTCTACGGGCATGTAGTTTTTAAGTGTGTCAGCAAAAGCATCATCCACAAGGGATTAACACAATTTTTCAAGATCTCCAGTTTCAATATCTATTAGATATCCTTCAACAGTAACATCCTTTGGAATTGCAGGGTGATTTTTTATTAAATTAACTCCTTCAATTACGTTATCTTCTATGGACTCCATTTTACCTAACCAGCATTCAAAGTTAGGAGTGAAATGAGGATTTCCGCCTCTTTCGATTATCTTCTTTTTAATCAATTCAGCATCTGCTGAAGCCATACCACAATCTGTGTGTCCCACAACCATAATTTTTTCAACATCAAGAAGATATATCGACACTACAAGGGATCTTATTACATCATCGGTTACGATATTTCCGGCATTTTTAATAACCTTGGCATCATTTCTCTTTATTCCAAGTTTCTCAGAGAGAAAGTTTACCAGACGAGAATCCATACAAGTAACTATTGCAAGTTTCTTCTTAGGTTTTGCATCGGAGCTCAAGGTCTAACCTCCATCAATCCAACTTTTTAACACCAATACCATAGATTTTTGGTTTCCAGAGTCGTGGAATCCCCATAAATCCAAAAAACTTATAGTGCTTAGTTACAACACCATAAAGTTCTATTTTATCTCCCTTTTTTACACCGTCAGGTAATGGCGTAAATAGCATGGAATATATTTCTCCAGTTTCATCTTTAATTTTAATTGTGGGTTTGGGCGAGATCCCATAGGTTATTTTTTCTATAATTCCTGCTATTTTAACCTGGCTGTTTAGCATATCTTTAGTGACATCTTCAATTTTATTGATAGTTAAGCTGGCCCCATATAGTGCACTGAGTTTTTGGGAAAGTTCACTGTTCATTTCTGAAATTTTTAGTGGAATTATAGTTAAACCTACTATAAAGGGTAAAGAACAAATAAATACCCAAATATTTTTTGAGTAGATTGTGGCCCAAATTGTTATTAAAGACCAGACTATTAAAGATAGAGTTGCAGACGGAGTGGTTTTAGCATGCTTTATTATCTCTTTCATACTTGTATTAGATTTTTTTACCATATGCATATTGATACACCATAGCTACGAATAATGTTGCTCCAATTATGTTTCCTATTGTGGCAGGGATTATATTCCATATCCACCATTGTGCGACTGTAACATTTGCTCCAAGTAACATTCCGGCAGGGATAAAGTACATGTTGGCCACACAGTGCTCAAATCCTGATGCAACGAATGTCATTATTGGGAACCATATCATGAAAAATTTCCCCAGGACACTCGTAGATGCCATTGAACCCATTATAGCTAGATTAACTAACCAATTACATCCAATACCTTTCAGAAGGCAGGACAGCCATCCAAAGGCTCCACCAGCCACGTATGGAAGAATTTTGGCTTCAGCTATTTTGATTGCGGTTTGACCAAATGCGTTAACTGCAAATTCTCCTGTTCCGGTGTTGAATGTTCTAAGCGGACCGTATATCATTATTGCCACATATATTAAGGAACCTATAAGGTTTCCGATATATACCCAAATCCAGACTTTCAGAAGCTGTGAGAGTGATGCCTTTTTCTGAAACATTGCTATAGGTAAAAGCATCATGTCTCCGGTAACAAGTTCCATACCTGTTAGTATGATTAAAATAAGCCCAACAGGAAACACTGAAGCTCCTATGAGTTTTGCAAATCCTGGACCTAGATATTGAGCTATACCTGTACTACAGATGGTGCAAAGTCCAGCACCCATGGCAATATAGGCCCCTCCCATAATTCCCCTTAATAGGAGTTGATTTACCCCTAAATTTGCTTTATATTGTCCTACATTTCCTGCTAATTCTACTACTTTATCTGGGGGATTTAAGTCCATAATCATACCTCCTATATAATGGTAGTTGTGGTCTTGTGGGGTACTAACCACACATATAAGATTATATCAATATATAATTTTCGATTAAAATCATATCAAAAACTATAAATAATATTTTATTTCCAATTTGGAAGCAATTTAAGGAACTTAACTAAATTTAAAAAAAGAAATTCTTTTTAGTTACTAAATAATACATATTTTTGTGAATATTTCCAGATAGATCCTAAAAAACAAAAATATAAATATAAAATGTAATAAAATAAGACTTTCGCTATTTTATAGAAGTATTTTAATCTATCGCCCACTGGCCTTCAACAAACTTAACTGCTGTACCATATCCTATTAACTTAACTGAATTGCCATCATTTGCAGCTTCTACATTAAATCCAACTATTCCGTTGGCCCCTATAGATCGTGCTTTTTCTTTTATTTTGCTTATTACCTCTTCCATATTTAGATCATCAACTGTTACTGATATTATATCCAATATATAGACATCTATTCCTGGAATTTCACAGGTTGTTGCAATTATAAATTTTTTTTCCATAACTTTATTCATTGAGACACCCCAATTGTGAATATAGTGCCCCACAAAACCACAATAAGATCTATTTTTTTTCCAATTATATATACCTTATTGTTTAAAAAATATGGGAAGGTATTAGATTGTTTAAATTTTAGAATAATTCAAAATCTCCATGAAAGGAGAATTTCAGTTACCCATTATAAAAGTTATTAATAAAAAATAGAATAAATAGAATATATTGTTATACCTCGTCTTGATTTAAAGGTAACAATATGTGGAATGTACTTCCTTTTCCATGTTTACTTTCGACCCAAATTGATCCACCATGGGCTTCAACGATACTCTTACATACTGCCAAGCCTAATCCGGAACCGCCCTTTTTCCGTTTTGCTGATGAATCAACTTGATAAAACCTGTCAAATATTCTGCACAAATCCTTTTCAGGAATTCCTGGTCCGTTATCGGTAACAGTTATGTGAGCGTACTCATTCTCTTTAAAAGCATTAACTCCAATATTCCCGTTTATGGGTGTGAATTTTATAGCATTTTCCACTAAATTGGTTAACACTTGAGCTATTCTATCTTTATCCCCTTTAATGGCAATATCTTCAACATCGTGGTTCATGTTGATATTTTTTTCATCGGCCAGTGGTTTTAGGGAACTTAAAATTTTTTCTACAAAATGCTTTATACCAATTTCTTCCATATTCATTTCAAGTTCTCCACGCTCAATCTTGGATAAGTCGAGCATACTTTCTATGAGTCTTTTTAATCTTTTAATATTGTCTTCTGCAATTTCAAGACATTTCCTCTGTGATTCAGTTATAGGCCCTATAGTTCCATCTAAAACGAGCTCCACATAACCTTTAATTGAGGTTAATGGTGTTCTTAATTCATGAGAGACTATTACTATAATGTCTGATTTCATTTTATCGAGTTCTTTTAACTCGTTATATGACTTTTCCAGTTCCTCAGCATGTTTTTTAAGTTTTTCATGTGATATCCGTATTTCCTCTGCCATTTTATTAAATGCTTTGGCAAGTTCTCCAAATTCATCGGCGGTTTTAACCTCCACCCTGGAGTTGTAATTCCCACTACTTACTAGTTCAGCTCCTTTTTTCAACTCTTCAAGAGGTCTGGTGATTTTTCTATTCAATACAAGGGAAACCCCTAAAGCAGCTGACAAACCAATAATTCCAACTATTATAGACTGATTTCTAATATTGTTCTCAAGGGTTATGAATGGCTTTTCAGGCGTACCTACGAAGAGCATTCCTATGATGTCCCCTTCACTATTTCTAATGGGCTTATATGCTGTTAAATACCAATCTGTAACAACAAATGCTCTTCCATAGTATGTTTCTCCATTATTTATCACTTCATGATATACTTCTTTAGAAACCAATGTCCCAATGGCCCGGCTATCTTCTTTTTGAACATTTGTGGATATTCTAAGTCCCTCTAAAAATATTGTGGCGGTATCTCCAGTAATTTCTTTTACTTTATCCACAACAGTGTAATCCCCATTTAAAACATCTGCAGCCACTATCGCCCCAACAATATTTCCATCATGGTCCTTAATTGGTTTAATTGATACTAACGCCATCCCCTTGTTTTCAATGGATTTATCGACATCAGCTGAGTTATACGTCTTTGAAATATTTATTTCTACATCATTTTCCAAATTTTCCATTTTAAGGGTTTCTTCATCCAACATTTCAATGGAATTTATTTCAGTCCCATTTAATACTTTTTTAATTAAATTTGGTAGTTCATAATCCCCAATAACTTCGTTATTGGACCTTGCAATTACTCGCCCCCGATTATCAAAAATTGTTACAAAATCAGCACCTGCTGACTCTTTTGTTAGTTTGGCCATTTCTTTAAGTTTCTTACTATCCCCATTTTTAAGGGCGGACACAGTTTCTTCAGCATTTGCCGTATGTACAACTGCCACATGTAATTTTTCTATTTTGTTGTTTACAATATTTTCTGCAATTTTTAGATCATTGGTAATTTTTTGCTGGGCCTGTATTTCCATTGTGTCTGTTATGGTAGTTGTTGATACCATTCCCAGCGTCAAAATTGGAATTACTGCAATAATTATTGAAAAAATAGTAAGTTTTGTTCCAAGTTTTTTGATAGTTGGGATAGTATTCATAGAATCACACCGTATTGTTTGATAAAACTTCTTTTAGTCTTTCCAATAGCTCTTCTTTCTCAAATGGTTTTATAATATACCCATCAACATTTTTTTTGATACCTATTTCTATATGTTCTATTTGAGCATTTGCGGTTAATATTATTACAGGAGTTTTTTTCCAATCATCCTTGGATCTTAAGGTATCTAGCACTTCCCAACCACTCATCCCAGGCATCATTATATCCAGTAGCACCAAATCAGGTCTTTCTTCCATGAGCTCTATGGCTTCATATCCATTGTTGGCCGTTAGTACCTCATACCCATTTACTTCTAGAATTATTTTTACTAAATTCAAAATATCTTCTTCATCTTCAACTATCAAAATTTTAGACATACTATCCCCATATAACCTATTATATAACCCTGTATATCCATAGTATACTTAAATATTCATAAATATTCACAGTTCACTGTGGCATATAAACAATACTTGCATAGTATTATGGGTATGGATTATGTATCTAATCTATATTACATCTTGTGGTGTTGTGGGTCACTAATCACAAACTATTGTACTAAGTTTTCTAATTTTTGTATTTAAAGTTTGCCAATACGGATATAGTATATATAGAATAAAGTATTAATAATCCAGAATTATAAATATAAAAGCTGAAAGTAATGATTGGTGTTAGCGTGAAGTTCATAGAGTTTGGGCATGGAACGTCAAATGATGATAACCCACTAAAAGCAGGGGCTCATGCCACATCGGATGCATTAAAGTATTTAGATGAATATGCGGAAAAATCAAAAGTTGCATTTTTATTCTCTTCACCAGATTATGATCCGGAGGAAATTTTAAATGGGGTAAAATTAATTTTGGGTAATAAAACCCCAATAGTTGGCGGTACTTCTAAATTTGGGATAACAAACAACGATATGGTTGAAGATGGAGTTTCAGTTGGGATTTTAGCCTCAAAATATTTCAATGTAGGCTTGGGTGTTGGTTTAGGAGTTTCCATAAATCCGAGAGAATCTGGAAGAAGGGCGGCACATGATGCAATAGAAAATCTAGGAATGATGCCCAAATTAATGATGGTTTTCATGGATTATTGTAAGTTTGAGGAAGATGTTTTAAAGGGAATTGTTGACATCATAGGGATTACAACCCCAATTTTTGGAGGAACCACTTCGGATGATTTTGAATTTAAAAAAACTTATCAATACTGTAATGATGTTTATTTTGATAGTGTAGTTTGTGCCGCATTTGGAGGAGATATTTTACCAAAGATATCCTTTGGAAGTTATTCAAATATATCATCGTATGTCACAAAAGAGTCGCAAATATCCTCAAAATCAAAAATTTTGACACAGGGTTATGAACATAAGGAAAATTTAAAAATGGATTTAGGTGGAAAAGAGGATAAAACCATAGTAACGGAAACCAACAAGAGATATGTCTATACATTGAATAATATCGATGCAATAGAGTATTATAATGACATCTCAAACTTTAGAGGTTCCAATGAGGACCTTCGAAAAAATAGAAGTTTTTATCTCTCCCATCCATTTGGTGTAATCAATTCAGATGGTGAAATCTACCTAAAAGGTCCTATCTCCATAAAGAATGATATGCTGGTGTTTGGCTCGAATATTATGAAGGACAATGAGTTAAAACTTGTCGATATTGACAACAAAACCATTGAAAGTTTATTCAAAAAGCCCATTGATTTGATACTAAATACTCCCCCCAAATATTCTCCATTCGTGACCTTCTGCTGTATTTCTGCATTTTTACCTGAAGTATCTAAAGATGCTGTAGAAAACAGTTTAAAGGAATGTCCTTTAAATCCGATGTTTGGTTTTACATCCTATGGGGAAATAATATTCAAAGAGTATATGAACTACACTGTTTCAATGTGTTCCATAATTCCTGATTTAATTTCAATCAGTGCAAAAGAAGGAATTCACATGATTACAAAACACCCTGCAACAAAAGAAACAATCCTAAAAATTAATGATATGGGTGGTTCGGCAAAAATCGATGAGCTCGCAAAAGAACTTGGGATCCATAGGAGAACCGCATACGATAGGGTAGAGCCGCTTCTTCAATATGGTTTTGTTGAAAAAAATCATGCAATGGTAAAAATAACAGAGTTTGGGAAATTACTATTAAAATTTGGATTTAAATAAAAAATAAATTAAATAAAAACTTTTTTAAATCTGCTAAATTATTAGTCTGGTCGTTTTATCCATTTTTCTATTATCCTTTTTATTGTTCAAGTCTTTTTGAAATATGTGCCAATACTTTCTTTAAGTTATTATTGTTGTCGTAGCTATTTATTATGTTCATTAATTCATCTGTATTTTTATTTTTGAAATCTTTGACGTATTTTGTGATAAGAGGTATACACCTAGTTAGTTCATCTACAATGGTTACCGTTGAGGTCTTTGCAGTTCTGGAGAGTGGATTTAAGTCTATTGCAATGACTTTTTTCCCCATGTTAACAAGAGCTCCTGCACGGTCCCCATCTTCCAAAGGTACAAGAACCACATCTGCAGTGTATATTCCTTCTTCTGAAACCTTTCCCCTTAAACTATCTAAATTAGGTATCTGTTTATTTGCATCATCTACACCAAGTAGTTTTATTCTACCTTCTTGGATATCATTTTCAAATAGTTCTTTTATTTTTTCTTCCCTCTCCTTTGTTCTATAAAATAAATTGACTTCTATTTTTCCGTTTAGTGCCTCTGCAAGTTCTACAAGTTCGTCCTTTGCAAGTGCAACACAGTTTCCATTAATTGATATAACTGGATTTTTTGCCAACACCAACATCGCAGCTGCAGTTTTTATAGACTCCAATGCCATTTCTGTGGTTTTTTCACCTATCAAGTAATCGAATGTTTCGCCTCTTCCATGGGCAATCATTCCACTTTTTGCCAATACTCCGCTTTCAAAAGCTTCCACAATTTTCTCTCGATTTAACAATGATTTATATCTTGGATGTGTTTTAGGAACAATACTTTCGGTTTTCTCATTATCACTTGAAAAACTACAAAATTTATTATTTTTTTTAACTATCATTTTTCCACCATCCACGTGTTTTGAATTTTAACATACACTAAAGAACAAACATTTTAAGTATTCCAGATCTTTATTTACCATCGTAATTATGTGGTCAGGGGCTTGAGTTCTGTAGGGTCCAATCTGCCTAATTTCTTTTTTTGCCCTAAATGCAGAGGAAACTACTGTGTTTTTGAATTTTTCCCTATCAACATGGAAGGAGCAAGAACATGTTACAAGCATTCTCTTTGCAAGTTTTAGCCCCAAGTAGTTTAATGTATTGTATGCACTCAACGCATTTTTAATATCCTTTGAAGTCTTAGTAAATGCAGGAGGGTCGAGTATTACAACATCAAATTGTTCACCTTTCTTTATCATGCCCTTCATAACATCAAAGGCGTTTCCAACTATGAACTCATAGTCCTTTAAATTATTTAGTTCCATGTTCTCTTTGGCAACCTCAATGGCTTTATCCGATAGATCAACCCCGACGACTTTGGCACCTTTTATGCCACAATGGACTGAAAAACCTCCAGTATAGCAACATATATCGAGTACTCTATCGCCTTCTTTTATGTAATTTTCTAAATCTATTCTATTTTCCCTCTGGTCCAGGAAGAACCCTGTTTTATGGCCTTTTAGATTTACTTTGAATTTGGCTTTTCCTTCTTCTATGGTCGTTTCCATTTTGTTTTTATTTCCATATATTCTGCTTTTTATTTTGTCTCCCTTTTTACCTCTTTGAACATAAAGTGTTTCAATATCTGTTATTTCACTCAGACATTCAAATATTAGGTCCAAATAACGTTCCATAACCTTTGATGAAACTTGCATTGAAGCTATTTCATTGTATTTGTCTAAAATAATTGTAGGTAGATAATCGGCTTCAGCATATATCATCCTATAGGTATCTTTGTAATTTAATATATTGGTCCTGTAATCATTGGCTTTTTTTATCCTATCGTAAAAAAACTTTTTATCCATCTCTTCGTTTTTTAGCGTCAATATTTTGATTATGGGGGACTTTGGAATGTATATCGCCTTAGCTACAAATTTATTTTTGTAATTTAGTGATATAATATCTTCCTTTTCAGGTAGGTCCTCTTTATTCAGGATTCCATTTCTGTAAATTACTCTTGAAAAATTGGTAATAGAGCCATACGCTCTTTTGTCTATCTCAATATGGTTCATTAAATCACCTAAAATAACAAATCTAATGAAATGAAAAATATAAAAAAATATTATAAAAAAGAATTATTTGTTAATGTGTGATTCCCAGTCCTTCAAGAATTTTTCAATACCAATGTCTGTTAGTGGGTGTTTGAACATCTTATCTAAAACATCAAATGGTATTGTTGCAATGTCTGCACCTATTTTTGCAGATTCTAAAGCATGTATTGGATGTCTTACTGAAGCTACGATTACTTCTGTTTTTATGTCGTAGTTTCTGAATATTTTAACAACGTCCTCAATTAACTTCATTCCATCATGTCCGATATCGTCTAATCTACCGACAAATGGTGAAACGTATGTTGCTCCAGCTTTTGCAGCCATTAAAGCTTGATTTGCAGAGAATACCAATGTAACATTTGTTTTTATTCCTTCTTTTGATAAAACATTTACGGCTTTTAATCCTTCCTTGGTCATTGGAACTTTTATTACAACATTGTCTGCAATCTTTGCAAGTTCTCTAGCTTCTTTTATCATTCCTTCAGCTTCCAACGAAATTACCTCTGCACTAACTGGGCCATCTACGATGGAACATATTTCTTTAATAACTTCGTGGAAGTCTCTTCCTTCTTTTGCTATTAAACTAGGGTTTGTTGTAACTCCATCTACAATTCCTAATTCAGCAAATTCTTTGATCTTTTCTACATTTGCAGTGTCTAAGAAAAATTTCATTATTTCACCTTTTTAGTTTTTTAAACAAGTTTTTAAGTTGTAGTTTTTCGGTATATATGTTATAAACAATTCTGATTTTCACGTCTCTTTAGGACCGATGTTTCAAATTACCTTTCATAATATTTTTTAGTTATATTTAGTAGTTTCTCATGAATATTGACTTTTATTAAATATATATTATGTTATACCATAGTTCTAACCATAGTTTAAAACAATATCAAGTTATATTTTTTAGAGAGATATCTTGCTATTCTCACCTGTTCAGGATACTTTTCTTCAAGTCTTTCTATCATTTCTCTTCTACTCTCACTATCGAGCCCCATTTTTAAGATTTCTAAAACTCGACCTTTGCTCTGATCTACCTTCCATTTTGGGATTTCAATAGTCATACAAAAGTCATCCTGAGTAAATTTGTTCCTTAACACAGGTGATATTGATGCTATAAGAACTCTGTCTCCAATATCTATAAAAGGTGGAATTCCTATTTTATCGGCCCTATTGGGATCAGTTAGTTTAGAATATGATTTATCACTATAGGAATGGAGCTCAAAATAAAAATTAGGTTTATATTTGTCAATGATATCTATTAAATATTTGCCTTCTCCTGTTTTGTAGTATTCTTTATGCAGCGTACTTACGTATTTGCTATTTTCAGTTAGTTTTGGTATAATAATAACTTTTCCTTTGTAATTCTTTTCCTTTGTTAGATCTTCAAGTATCAGCTCAGTGTAGTTCCCTTCATCCCCGTGTAAACCTCCAATGAAAAGTTTAGTCGGGTGTTTATAGGGAATTTTATGGTTATTCATCTTTCCACTTGTAATAAATATAAAAATATTAATAAAATCCCAAGGGAATTTGTATTTCTTATCCTGGGGAATAGTCATTATAACGTTGCTATATTTATTTTATCCCCTTCAATAACTGCAGTTGCACAAGTAACCGGATGTTCAAATTCTTTGTAGTCCATTACATACTTACAGATTTCTTCTGGAGATTCTCCTTCAACTGGTATGTATTGATCTTCTGAAATGGTGCAGGCTTCATATGTACTTAAATAGTAGCCTTTTCCATTTTCTAATTCAACTTTTTTGATTCTTATATCCTTATCTGCAACATAACCCATGTAGCACTCGTTTTCGTTTAAAACCACCGCTATTCTTGGGGTGTTGTAGTCGTCCTTTTCGTAGTCCATTGTAACCAATGAGTAGGCCAATGAGTCTCTTATTGGAAGTCCTAACTTTATTTTATCAGCAATAACATCGGTATGGGAGCCGTTAGTTGCTATTATATTGTTGTTTACTATTTTTACACAGTTGTAGGTAATATATGGGTTTGAAAATATTTCATTTAGGTCCTTAGGTATAATTGAAACAGTACTTTCGTTTAGAGTTTTTGCCTCTCTGTTTGGGAAACTCCTACTTGAAACTCTGTATGATACAAACGGCTTTCCTTCGCTTGTCTTTCCTACAACTAAAAATCTTCCAATATACACGTCAGGTCACCTCTAATTATTATCGATATTATATTATTTAACTCGATATATTGGCTATTTATTATATATTATTGCATTTAATGGGCAGTAGCTTATACAGGTTTTACATTCTGTACATTTTTCCCCATCAATTGTTGCCACTCCATATGTGCTAATGGCATCAAAAGGGCAGAATGGGACGCATCCACCACATCCAACACAATTATCTAATATTACCATCGTCATGGTTTCACTATTTTAATTTTGTTTCGTATTTTTTCAATTCTTCAATACCCATTCTGTTTTCTGTTTTATCAATTGGAAGAATATATATAAATTTGGGATTTGAAGGCTCTCCTTTAAGTCCTATAACAACAATATCGCATACTGGTCTTTCATCATACAATTTTATGATTTCATTTACTGGATAGGATTTTTTATAGATCGGATAAGCGATTTTATCGCCATGGTATAAAATACCATCTTTTAATTCAAATCCATGCTCCTTAAGATAGTTAATGAATTGAGAAAGGTCTTGATCTTTTTCGATATACTTTTGGGCAGGGTCATTCTGTTTATCTAAAGTTATGGTACCACTTTCTTTTTTGTTTTTATTTTCATTATTACTATTTTCATCATTAATTTCAATAGTTTTTGCAAAGTTTATTTTTACCTCCCCATTGTCGGATTCGTTTTTTATTTTTATCTTCTTTTTCTTGATATTCTTTATGAACTCATTAATGGACCTTCTAAATTTCATATAGCCTATATAAAGGAAAATTAGAAATAATCCCGCCAATACAATGGGTCCAAGTAGCATTAAGCCAACTATAAAAACTCCCAAGATTAGTAGCAATAAAAGTATCAGTGAAAGTCCATTTAATCTATAAACTTTTAACATAGTATCACTTTAAAACCAAGCTTCCAAACTGGTTTGAGTATTTTTCTCTTCTATAATTTTACACAATTTATCCACGTATGGCACTATCCTATCGTATGAGAAATCATTTTTGTTAACTAAAAAATCAATTAATTCTTCTTTTTTAGGAGTTTTAAGCTTTATATTGTATTCATCCGTAACAGCTGGATTCTTAAATATGTTGTATATCTCTTCATAGTTTTCTATTTTATCTATGTAGTTTTGAACTTTATTGTTTTTTACAATTTCAAGGGCCTTTTTTGGTCCAATACCTTTAATTCCCCCGGGATTATAGTCAGTACCAATTAGTATTGCAATATTAATAATCTGATCTAAATCTAGGTCCAATTCTTTTAAAACATCTTTTAGTTCAATTAATTCAATAGCTTTGTTGGAAGTCATGTTTCTAACGATTCTTTCAGCACCGTACAGTATTGCATCGTAATCTTGGCTGACAACTACAAATGCATCTCCTTTTTTAACCATGTGGGCACACTGAGCTTCCCCTTCAGACGGTGCATTTATATAAGGAATTCCCATCAAATCAAGTAATTTTTTTGAGTTTTCTACGATGGTGCTATCTAAGAAATTGGCTCTTTTTGCATATTTTTGCATTTCTTCAATATCGTCCTTCTTTTTCGCTTCTAAGTAACTATCTAAAGCATCCTGTCTAATTTTTCTACGTTCTTCTCTGGTTTTCTCTTTAAGTACTGGAGCTACTCCGTCAAATACCCATACAGGAGTTATGTTATTTTCCAGCATGTGTATTGTTTTATAGAATACCCCGTTGTATGTGGAAGTTATCTCACCCTTTGAGTTTGTCAACGGGCTCCCATCCCTTAATCTTATACTTGACAGGAATTGATAGAGTACATTCATTGAATCTATTGCCACAGTTTTATTTTTTAAAAATTTTAAGGTAATTTCCTTTCTTGGGATTATGTCGTTGAATTGAACTCCCATTGTTCCACCAAAAAAGTTAGATTTAACTAAGGAGAATGTATCACATATTGGCTATCGAGACAAATTCCGAAGGATTTGCTGTCGAAGTAAATCCGAAGGACCTACTAACTCACGAAAATCTTTGATTTAGTTGAATAATCATAGATTATTCAACTTCCTCGCAACTGTGTTGCGGTGGATCGTTGAGACTCACAAATTCGAAGATTTTTGTCGAGAAACTGAAAAAGGTTTTATTTTGAATTATTTCATGGACTTTATAATTTCCAAGAACCTATCCAATACCTTTCCCCTAAGCCCTTCAACAAATTTCAGGCTTCCTGCACATTCGTGTCCCCCACCATCTAAGGAAGCTTCAGGAATTTCCTCTATGAGCTGCGTTACAATATGGTTTAAGTTAAAGTTGAATTTCTCGCTAACGGCATCGGTAGCTCTGACCACACCGAAATCAGGTCCATAAGCTATTGTAATTATAGGTTTTTCCTCACCATACTTCTGAACTATTGAATCATGGGCAAAACCGCAGGTTTTACCTGGTGCAGGGAATGTGAATTTATGGGCATATTTTTCAACATCCAGTATGTTTAGGATTATTCCATTTTCGAGCTCTTCAGTTTTTATTGCTGGAATAACAGCCTTCATCTGTCTATCAACCATCTTCATGGCTTGTTCATACAGTATATCTACCAACTTTCTATGTCTTTTAAATGATTCTTCATCTTTTCCTAATATATCATCCACAATACCCTTTCCATTCATAAATCTTAGGTAGAATGCTTCAAAGTCCATACAAAGTGCTATTTTTTCTAAATCTTCTCTTGTGTATTCTTTTCCAATATCGTATTTTTTACTGCACTTTGTTAACTTATCCAATGCTATTTTAATATAACTTTCAACTTCATCTCCTTTTGCATGGTCACCAACTACGGCAATACCAGGTAAATGCTTTATTTCTTCGGTGACATCTTTGTTTATCATTCTAGCTACTTCAGTTGCTAGAACCCCTGCGGTCAAGTTGCTATCTCCACCTACAAGGTATGGGTTCACGTGGGCATCTATATAATCGTCTATTTCAACCCTACCATCTATTACCTCACCAGGATAGTGATGGTCAACTACAACAACTTCTATATCGTATGCCTTAACTTTTGATATTGCAGGAATATCTTCATCAGTACTTCCGTTATCCACCAGTACAATTAAAGGCATCTTTTGACCAAATCTAAGGTAATCTTCTATCGAAAATACCAAATCCTTAGTGGCATCTTCCAGTTCATAGAATGGAGCTTTTGAAGGACTTCTTCTGAAGTAATGCCATTGAGCATCTGTATCTATTGAGAACTCCTCAAGTATCGGTAATATGGCCCTTTCTAATGCCAACCCTCCACAGTAGCCATCGGTGTCAGCATGATGTCTTATTATTATAGGTCTTCCATCCAATACTGCTCTTCTTATTCTTTTTGCAACATCTGCCATTTTTGGCCTTAATTTTTCTAGAACCTCACTTTCAACAAGGAATTCAATGTCCCTTGCAGGTTCTGCTTTTCTATCTATTTCCTGTTCGATTTTATTTTTTACACGTTCTGCTTCTTCTCCTTCAAGTTTTGCCATTTTAATTCTTTCAATTTGGAGTTTTCCATCCCTTACTGAAACAGAACCTACAACATCTACAATATCTCCTACTTTAATTTCAGGGTGAGCTCTTAAACCAGCCATTTCAAATGCAGCTACCCAGGTTACATCGGTTCCATCAGTTACTGTAAATACTGTAGGACCTGGAGTCTGGACAACTTGAACTATCTCACCTTGGATATGGACAACTTTATCCTTCATTTCAAGTATTCCTTTATCTATTATTTCTCTTAGGGTGGTTAATTGAACTTCTTTCTCAAGTTTTTCAATTTGATAGTCTGTAATTGGCAGGTATCTAAAATCAACTTCTCTTTTTCCAAGTTTAAGTTCAGAAACTTGGACTATTACCTCGTCCCCTAATTTGAAATCGTTTAGCCTTTTTCCAACCATTTCTCTTGCCCTTAACAACCCCCTTGTCTGGTTGTTTAATGATATGAATATCCCGTACTTTTCAATCCTTGAAACTTTACCTTTGTAGAATTTACCTTCCTCTAAATCTCCCATCCCACATAATTCGTCTATAACATATACTGTTTTTAAATTACTTCTACGTGATTCTTCTTCCTTTTTACATTTTTCACAGAGTTTTTTGTCTTTATCTTGTGGATACCTTCCAATTTCTTTTCCACAATTATCACATTTGACTACTTTACCGCTTCCACCGCAGTAGTCACAATCTCCATATATTGGCACTTTTCCAGAACCATTACAGTTACTACAAGGCACTTCTGCAATATCCAAATCATATTTTGTGTTTTTAGAAGCCCTTTTAAAATGTTCTTTAGTGTTAAATTCCTCTAAAAATCCGGTCCCATCACATTCCGGACATGTTTTATAATTAATAATTTTTTTTCCAGATCCACCACATATTTTGCAGTTATCTATCATCGTTACACCCGTAATAATTATTTCATATTGTTTTAATGATAAGTTGTGAAAATTGAGTTATCCACATCAATATTGTTAAATATTGTAGAATAATTAGGTCTTTAGTTATAAAAATTTAATGAATATATATGGTAGATACCATATAGTCAAAAAAGTAGATTTTTTGATTTTTGAAATGAAATGATTTATTCTTATATAGTCCGGTGCATAACAATTAATACTACCTCTGACATAAACGGACTAAAATATATCTACTCAACGAAGTTGAGTAGGTATCAGATTTTGGAATCAAAACCTTTTTCTAAAAGGTTTTGCCCTATATTATAATCTAGAAATAATCGTATCCTTTTTCAAACGCTTTGATGTTCTTTTCTTCGGTTCCTTTAGGTACGCTATCAAGTATGGCTTTTTCCATGGATTCTTTTGAAACAAGTTTGGTTATTTTTGTTAATGCTCCGAGCATAACAATATTTGCAACTATCCCTAATCCTACTTCTTTGTTTGCAATTTCTGTAAATGGGACTTGATAAACTTTGAAGCTTCCGTTGTCGTAGTTTTCAGGAATGGTTACAAGGTCTTTATCGACTAAAACACATCCTCCTTCTTTAATATCCATACCGTATTTATCAAATGCTGGTTGTGACATACATACTAAAACATCTGGTACTATAACTTTAGGGAAGTCTATTTCCTCGTCTGAAATTACCACTTCAGATTTACTTGCTCCCCCTCTTGCTTCAGGACCGTAAGATTGTGTTTGAACGGATTCTTTTTTATCGTAAAGGGAAGCTGCCCTACCAAGGATAACTCCTGAAAGTATAATTCCCTGGCCACCGAAACCGGAAAATCTCACTTCTTTTCTCATTTTATTCACCTTTAATGATGATATTTTATTTTCAGTTACATCTCCATATAGGTTTTACTGCAATTAATGTAATAATTCTTTCAACTGTTCAATGTACTCTGGTTTTTCAATGTTTAAAAACTCGCCAACTACTACTTTACCATTTAATTCTTCATTGGATAATGTTTCGGCCTTTTTAATGTTAACTGAGTTTTCCTTTAAGAATTTAATCATGTCGGCAGGTTTTCTTGAAACATTAAATCTCCCATAGTATGTTGGACATTGAGATACTACTTCAATAAATGAGAATCCTTTCTTTTCCATACCTTTTTTTATTGCATTTACAAGTTGGATCGGATGGGCAGTTGTCCATCTTGCAACATAGGTAGCTCCTGCAGCTTCTGCAAGTTTACATAAATCCATATTATTTTCAGGGTTTCCATACGGTGCAGTTGTGGCTTTTTCATCATGTGGTGTTGTTGGGGAGCACTGACCTCCGGTCATTCCATATATGTTGTTGTTTATACAGATGACAGTAATATCTATGTTTCTTCTACATCCGTGTATGAAATGGTTTCCACCAATGGCTGCTAAATCACCGTCTCCAGTAAATACTACAACTTTTTTGTCAGGTCTTGATACCTTAATGCCTGTTGCAAAGGCTATTGGTCTTCCATGTGTGGTGTGGATTGAATCACAGTACAAGTACCCAGGAACTCTTGAAGAACAGCCAATTCCGGATAATGCAATATAATCTTCAGGCTTTATGTCTAATTTTTCAATTGCATTTACAAAACAGTTTAAAACAATACCGTTTCCACAACCTGCACAGAATATGTGTGGGAGTCTATCCTCTCTCATATATTTTATTGCTGGATGCATATTATCACCTTAATCTGAATATGAAATATATAGTATCTTAAATTAATGAGTGTATGACTTTATGATGATTATATAATATATGGATGAATATATCGTATTATAGAATGTATCGTACCTACAAAATATTATGATCAATAGTGTCATGTAATGGATTGATTTATAATATACTTTATGTCTATAAAAAAATATGGTAAGTTATAGATGGAACTTTAAAATAAATAGATTATTCTAATCATTTTAAAATTTATTTTTTCTTCATGGTAGCTGCAGCATGGGATAGTTCGAAAACTGCACCTCCTAAATCATTTCCTATGTCCTGCAATTCCAAAGCGTCAATTTCGATATCTTTATTTTCAATTGAAATTGTTACAGGTAAGAACTTGTACGCCAATTCTACAACATCGAAAGGTTTGCAGAATATTTCAACTGCAATCAATCCATGAAATCCTTCTTTGCTATCATCAATTTCTTTTGTTATTATTTTATTAACTAACATTTCTTCATTTAATGACATCAGTATTTTTTTGACAATATCCTCTTCTGATTTCCCTTCCCCTTCAAAAACAGCCTTTATCCTTAAAAGACTGTCTTCATCCTGAAAAGCAAATATATCATCTTCATCATATATTCCTTCTTTGTATTTATCGAGCTCGAACTCTTTTTCCTCACGTACATATACATTAAACATAACTCCGTATTTATTGCAAAATATTCGGAAAAAATCTATAATATGTGCTATAGCTTCTCCAAACTCTTTTGAGCTTATTTTTAGTTTTGAAGGCTCAACAACGTCTAAATCTACGCCATATTTTAAACAAAACTTGATATAATCTAAAAAAGAATCGAATTTTACCTTTAATTCTCCGACTTTTGTGTATAGTTCACCCTCTTCTTCATCCAGGGATAATAGTTCAGCATTGTAATTGGTTTTTAATTCTTCAATTAGTTTTTCAAATTCGGAGTTTATGATTTCTTTATCGTTTCCTTTAAACTCCTGATAGGCTACAACTTCGATCATTTAATCACCCATATGGAAAAATGGTGTTTTTAACATATTATATTAAAATTAGACCTTAACTCATTGATAAAAAAAGTATACCACAATAGTATATAAAATTCCCGCAAGATTATAAAAAAGTAATAAAATGTAAATAAATATTTGTAAGTTAGTTATCTAGAAAGACAATACCTATCTACAACAAAGTCTTTGTTTAATGAAGCAAGGAAACTTCCTAATTTAGGGCCGTATTTTTTTCCAAGTATTATCTTGTAGGATGCTTGGAATGCTTCTTTTGGATTTAATTCCAAATCCTTTGCACTGTTGTATATCAGTTCATGGAGAGTTATTGCATCGAATTCAACATCCTTTAATTTTTCGCCAAATGTTTTAATCCATTCCTTCTGTTTTTCATTTAGTTCTTCGTATATTTCCTTTGCCTTATTTATGTCTATTATTTCCAACTTTTCTCCATAGGTTAAAGCCCAGTTTCTAGACATTGAAAGCCTTGTTTTTAATCTTTCTAGGTCGTATTCATCAACTGATTCTAAATCGTAATTGTTTCTTCTGAGTATATCCATTACTCTTTCCATGTTAATTTCTTTTGATTCCATATCGTAGGCTATCTGGGCTATTATTGAACAGAATCTATAAGGCACCTGCAAAGGTAACTTCTCAGGTATATTAGGTGTTATAAGTTCGTAAAGCCTAATTTTATCCTTTTCATTTTCATTTAATTCTTCTTTTTCCGCTTTATCTTTTAATGCAAAGTAATTTCTTTCAAGTTCGTCGTAGTCATCCACCAAGTTTGAAATAGCCTTTAAATCAAAGTCTATATGTTTTGTAGGCTTACTTCTCAATAGTAAGAATCTCAATACTTCTGGATGGCATACTTTCATCCAGTCTTTAACTGCAAATACCACACCTGATGAAGATGACATTGGAACTGCCTTATCCCCAATCTTCAACTGTATCCATTCATAAACTATTTTTTCTGGAGCTCGGTAGTTGTAAATTTCCCTAGCTATCTTTAATCCTGTGTCGTATGAACCACCTGAAGCGGCATGGTCTTTACCCATAGGTTCAGCAACAACATTGAATATGCTCCATCTAGCAGGCCAGTCAACTCTCCACGGTAGTTTTGCCCTTCCTTTAAATGGTTTTACAGTGTTTTTGAAACCACATGAACATTCATAGGTTACAGTTTGATTTTCACTGTCGTATTCTATAACTTTTGTGGAGCTCTGTTTTCCACATTCTTCACAAATAACATTCAAAGGGTACCAGTTTTCAGGTAATGGTTCCTTTCTATATTTGTCCAGTATTTCCTTGATTTTGTCCCTGTTTTCAAGTGCCAAAATTATTTTTTCATCATATAATCCATCTTTATAGCACTTGTCTGCTCTGTAGGTTGTTAAGTTTATACCCAAATCTTCCAAACTGTCCAAAAATGGCTTTAAAAAATGCTCTGCATAACTTTCACAGCAACCCTCTGGACATGGAATCTCACTAAGTGGCATTCCTATGTATTTTTCATATTCCTCTGGTAGAAATGGATACACCTTTCTAAGTGGGTCGTAGGTATCTGCAACAAAAATAAGTTCAGCATTAACCCCTTTACTAACTAATCCTTTGTATATGGCATCCGCAGTTAGTGTTTCCCTTGCGTTACCTATGTGGATGTGTCCTGATGGAGTAATACCGCTTGAAACCACGTATTTTTCTGTTTCTCTTTTATTCACTATTTTTTCAGATATACCATCAGCCCAATGCAAATAATCGCCTCCTTAAAATAATAAATAATATAAAATCTAAAATGTTTTTTAAACGAACAAAATTAAACTATTGTTTTTGCATTTAATATATTGTATTTTATATATATTTGCACTATGACTAAAATTAATATTATTAATTTAAATATATAGATTATTACTAAAATAAAAAAAGAGCCAGGGAAGGGATTTGAACCCTCCTAAAGCGGATCTGCAGTCCGCTGCCTCGCCGGACTAGACTACCCTGGCACTTAACCAACTTCTGACTTATTTTACGTGATTCATCATCTGTTCGTAAGATTCACAATAAAGATTATTCTTCTAATATATAAACTTTTCGGTTGTGATTGTCTTGACTACAATTTAAGACACTAAAAGATACCAATAGCTAATAGTATATATTAATTAAAAAATTTAATATTTAAGTATATTTGATTAATTAACACACCACATGTGTAAAAATAGCTGGATATATTATTCCATTATACATTCAAATTGCAAAAAGGTGTTTAAATGACTTTGAGATATGCAGTCCGCATGAATGAAGTTAGAACTTCAGAAATTCGTGAAATATTGGAATTAACATCCAACCCAGAAATTATATCTTTTGCAGGGGGACTGCCAGCTCCTGAGCTCTTTCCAATAGATGAAATGAAAAAAATTTCAGTTAAAGTTTTAGATGAAGATGGTCATGGAGCTCTGCAGTACTGTCCTACAAGGGGATTTTTGCCCCTGAGGGAAAAAATTGCAAAAAGGATGAGTAAATTTGGGGTAGATGTAACAGCTGATAATATATTGATTACAAGCGGTTCTCAGCAAGGACTTGATTTTAGTGGAAAAATATTTTTAGACGCTGATGACGTTGTTATATGCGAAAGTCCCAGCTATTTAGGGGCGATCACTGCATTTAAAGCGTATCAATGTAAGTTTGTAGAGGTGCCCACTGACAATAATGGAATGATTATTGAAGAGCTTGAAAAAATACTAGAAAATACTCCAAATGCCAAACTAATCTATGTAATCCCTGATTTCCAAAATCCCTCTGGAAGAACTTGGTCGATAGATAGACGTAAGAAATTGATTGAATTGGCAAATAAATACAATCTACCAATAATAGAAGATAATCCATATGGGGATTTAAGGTACGAAGGTGAAATACCACCTGCAATTAAATCATTTGATAAAGAAGGAAGGGTTGTATTTCTAGGAACATTTTCGAAAACTTTCTGCCCGGGCCTAAGAATAGGTTGGGTATGTGCAGATAAAAGTGTTTTAGAAAAGTATGTTTTAGTAAAACAGGCTGCAGACCTTCAAAGTAATTCAATGTCACAGAGAGAGCTCAACGCATTCATGGAAACTTATGATCTAGAATTACACATTGAAAAACTTAAAAAAGTTTATAAAAAACGCCGTGATTTGATGATTGAAGCTATTGAAAGGTATTTCCCACAGGATGTAAAATACACATATCCAGAAGGTGGATTATTCATATGGGTAGAGCTCCCTGAACACATCAATGCAAGGAAGTTGCTGGTAAAATCGCTTGAAAAGAATGTGGCGTTTGTACCCGGGGGCCCATTTTTCCCGAATGAGGGACATGAAAATACTCTCCGTCTAAACTACTCAAACATGCCTGAAGAAAAAATAGTGGAAGGGATTAAACGATTGGGTAAAGTTTTAGATGAAGAATTATCTAAAAACTAAACTGGTAATTACATGGTTCACATGTTTTTATAGTGAGCTGTAGTACAACATATTAGAAAGATATATAAGTGATGCCAGCATAGTACAAAAGAGAAAGTTAAGGGTTTAAAAACACCAATTGATATGGATGGAAACAGAATTTTCAAAATCAATTATTTGAGAGATTAAGATTAATATCCCACATGTCTCTCATCTTTTTTAGCATGGAAACTTCCAGTACCTATTTTAAGTTTGGAAGTTTTTAAAAGTCTAAGCTAAAATATAGGAAATAATGCTATTTTATGCAATATACATATTTTAAAAGTATTATGTAAAATAGATAGGTTATTGTGTTTTTAGGGCCTTAACTCTCTTTTAAAGATTGGAGTTGTAGTAACACAGGCATATTTGTTGAATAGGAAAAATATACGAATTACCTTGATGAATTTGAATTACATGCTCCAAAAATAGTTAAAATTGAAAGAAAAGAGGAATAAGTATGGAAACATTGAGTGAATTTAGAGCACTTGGTTTATCAGAAAATATATTAAATGCATTAGAGAAGAAAGGTTTTAAAAAACCTACGCCGATTCAAGAAAAAACTATCCCACTTCTTCTAAACAGGGAACTGGATGTTGTAGGGCAGGCTCAGACAGGTACTGGAAAGACTGCAGCATTTGGAATACCATTAATTGAAAATATAGATGATACGTCAAGAACTGTTCAGGCCATTATCCTTACTCCAACTAGGGAATTGGCTATTCAGGTTTCAGAAGAGTTAAACTCTTTAAAAGGTAATAAAAGATTAAATATATTGCCGATATATGGGGGCCAGTCAATAGGAGAACAAATTAGAATGTTAAAAAGAGGAGCTCATATTGTAGTAGGGACTCCTGGAAGGGTATTGGACCACATTAGCAGAGGAACTTTAAAACTGGAAAACATATCATATGCAGTTTTAGATGAAGCAGATGAAATGTTAAATATGGGTTTTATAGATGATATTGAAGAAATTTTAAGAAATACAAATCCAAACAAAAGGATGCTTCTATTTTCTGCTACAATGCCAAAAAGAATATTGGCCCTTGCCAAAAGGTACATGGGAAAGTATGAACTTGTATCTGTAAAAAAGGAACAGCTCACCACAAATTTAACAGAACAGCTTTATTTTGAAGTATCTCCTTTAGATAAGTTTGAAGCACTGTGTAGAATCATTAACATTGAAAAAGAGTTTTACGGAATTATATTTTGTAGAACAAAACTCGATGTAGAGAATGTTGCAAACAAGCTTATAGAGAAAGGCTATAATTCAGAGGCTTTACATGGTGACATATCCCAGTATCAAAGAGAAAGAATATTAAAAAAATTTAAGGGGCAGAGAATTAACATCCTTGTGGCTACCGATGTTGCAGCTAGGGGCATAGATGTGAATAATTTAACTCACGTAATAAATTATGCATTACCACAAGATCCTGAATCCTATGTACATAGAATAGGAAGAACTGGAAGAGCAGGAAATCAAGGAACTGCCATAACTTTCATAGAACCTGGGGAATATAGAAAACTCAGTTACATTAAAAAAATAGCAAAGGCAGATATTAGAAAAGGACAACTACCTCAAGTGGATGACGTAATAAATGCAAAAAAGTCTAAAATAAAAAATGAAATTGAGAGTATCATTGAATCGGGAGACTACAACGAGTACCTTAAACTTGCACAGGACATGCTGAACGTAGATGATGCTGAAAAAGTTTTAGCCGCTCTCTTAAAATATTCATTCCAGGATGAATTGAATAAGGAAAAATATAATGAAATAAGGGAAGTTCGTACAGATAAAAGAAGAAAAAACAGACCTTTCCACAACAATAATAGAAGAAGAAGGTAAGGAAGTATTTTTACATTTTACTTTTTTAATATTTTATTTTTAGTCATTGTTTATTGCTTCTTTTTTAAAATGGCCAAATTATTGGAATTAATGTTATGCTCAAAATCGCAACTATAACTTGTAGTATCCAGCCCGCTTTTAGATAGTCTATAAATTTGTATCCTCCATACTCTAAAACTATGGTATTAGGTGGTGTGGCGATTGGTGTCAGGAAACAGGCTGAAGCTGCCATGGCTATGCCTATAACTATAGGTTCTGGATTAACACCAAATCCATTGGCTAATGCAATTCCAATTGGGGTCATTAGAACTGTGGTTGCAGTATTGGACATGAAGTTTGTAACTATTGCAGTAATTATAAAGGTAGCTGCTAAAAGGGCAATTGGACTACCAACATGGGAGACCACTATATCGGCTATTAATTTTGCAGCTCCTGTAGTGTTCATAGCAGTACCTAGTGGAATCATTCCTGCAAACAGAAAGATTGTAGTCCAAGAAATGCTATCAAATGCTTCCTTCATAGTAATGCATCCGGTAGATACTGCTAAACATGCACCTAACATAAAGGCAGTTACTAACGGTATCATCTTAGTGGCTGTCATTAATATAACGAACACAAGTATTGCAACAGAAATCCACATTTTTTCAGTACGGTATTCTAAACGCTTGTTTTCAAATGATTTTGTAATGGGGTCGGTATCTGGCAATAATCTGTAACCTATTAATGCATGGTAAAGAACACCTGCAATAAATAAAATAGCACCGATTTTGGCAAATTCAAAAAAACCAAATGGTTCCAAACCTGCGCTTTCTAATGCACTATTTACAATCGCGTTAGGAGGGGTACCAACTAGGGTCATAGTACCTCCCAAGGATGCAGCAAATGCCATTGGCATTAAAATTTTACCTGGTTTTATGTTTGCAGATGCGCAGATACCAATGACTATGGGGATAAAAACCGCAATGGTCCCCGTATTTGACAAAAATGCAGACATAAAACCTATAGTGATCATTATTAAAATTGTTAATTTAAGCTGGCTGGCATTTGCCGCTTTAACTGTGGCCCTACCTACTTTATCGGCAAACCCTGTTTTAAAAACTGCTTCGCCAATTATAAATGCGGCCATGAATAAAACTACCCATTTATTACCAAACTCTTTAAATGCATCTGCACTTGTTAGTATGTCAATACCTGGAAAACTAAGTGTAATTGGAGCAAGCATTGCAGTTATTGGTAGCGGCAAAGCATCTGTAAGAAATAGGACAGCTACCATGATAAGTATAATAATTGTCATAATGGCTTTACTGTTGAAAGCGTTCACTCCAGTGTAGGTATCGGCAAATGTTACCGATACAAAACCAAGTATCAGTGCAAATATTGAGATAATTATAAGTGCTTTTTTCACGAATTCACCCTCATTTTATAGGTATTTTTTAACCATCTTATTTTGAGAAAGTACGTTTATTAAGGTTTGTTTTAATTTTTATATTATTTTGCGTTATAAATTAGATAAAATCTTTGAATTCTGTAGCTCGAACTTTCGTTCGATGATCACAATCTTCAATGAAATTAAAAGTATAATCATACTTTATTTATTTTTCACGCATAATTTATTGTTATTTCAAAAATTTATTTACTGAATGACTACGTAAATCCGCAAACAACCAGGTGTATATAATTAGTGTATTTACAGTACTAATGTATCAATAAGTGATCATAAAATAGAAAAGGATATATACTATAATATCGTTATTTATACTGAAAATCATCCGATATGAAACACGAGGCAGAAATACGAATATTTAATTTATATATGTGTTATACACAAATCGAAACATATATAAATGAAATTGCCAAGATATTGGTTGGTAAAAAAACACGAGAAAGTGACTGAAATAATAACATACTATTAGTCTAGACATTATGATCGAGCAGAGGTAGTCTAGCCTGGAAAGGCGTGGGACTGGAAATCCCATGGGGCACTGCCCCGCGGGGGTTCAAATCCCCCCCTCTGCGCCACTTATTTTTTTTAATTTCATTATTTCAGTCACTAAACACGATTATCTCTGGAGGTGCAAACTTGACTCAGACAGAATTTAGACACAGAATTAGGATTTCAAAAACCGATGTTGAAGGTCAATATCCATTAGAATATGTTTTACAAGATATAGCAGGTATTGGTAGGGCTATGGCTAAAGCCATATTAAGAGTAACCGGATTAGATGGAAAACAACAAGCAGGTTACTTATCTGATGAGGATGTTAAAAAAATAGAGGATGTTTTATTAGATCCTGCGAAACATGGAATCCCATCATGGATGTTTAACAGAAGAAAAGATGTTTATTCAGGTGTGGATAAACACTTAATTGAAACAGACTTGATGCTTGCTGTCCAAGAGGATATAACCACAATGAAAAAGATAAGATGCTACAGAGGTATAAGACACGAATTGAGATTACCATGTAGAGGACAAAGAACAAGAGGTTCATTCAGACACGGTACAACAGTTGGTGTTAAGAGGAGGAAATAAATTAAAAAAGTAAATTAAATTAAAGAAGGTGAAAAACATGGGAGATCCAAGGAGATTAAGTAAAAAGTATGATACTCCTAACCATCCATGGATTGGAGATAGGATTAAAAGAGAACACGAATTATGTAGGAAATACGGCTTAGTAAACAAGAAAGAATTCTGGAAAATGGAAACAAAATTAAGAAACTACAGAGGTAAAGCTAGAACCTTAATTAGCGACACCACAAAACAAGGTGCAAAAGAAGCCGTTCAGTTATTCAATGTTTTAAAAAGATACGGTATATTGTCTAAAGAAGACCCTACATTAGATGACGTTCTCTCATTAGATGTTGAATGCATATTGGAAAGAAGATTACAAACACTTGTATTCAAAAAAGGTCTCGCAAAAACACCAAAACAAGCTAGACAATTCATCGTACACGGACATATAGCGGTAAACGGAAGAGGGGTTACTTCACCAAGCTACTTAGTTCCAGTAAGTGAGGAAGACACTATATCATATGTTCCAAACTCCCCGCTAGCATCCGAAAACCATCCTGAGAGAACAAATGCCGTTAGCGAAGAAGAAAATCAATAAGGTGATTAGATGAGTGAAAAATGGGGCGTAGTACATATTTATGCATCATACAACAACACGATCATACACGTTACAGACATAACCGGGGCGGAAACAATCGCTAAGATTTCCGGTGGTATGATTGTAAGAAACCAGAGAGATGAATCATCCCCTTACGCAGCAATGCAGGCTGCTTTCAAAATAGCTGACTTAATAAGAGAAAAAGGTATAGATCACGTTCACGTAAAAGTTAGGGCTGCAGGTGGACAAAAATCAAAAAACCCTGGTCCAGGTGCACAGGCTGCTATTAGGGCATTATCAAGGGCCGGAATTAGAATTGGAAGAATCGAAGATGCAACACCAATCCCTCATGACGGAACTACACCAAAAAGAAAGAATAGATAATTGGTGATCTATTTGATTAATGATGTTCAAAAAGAAAAAACAAAGATAGGGGAATCACTTAAGTTTAAATTAAAAGCTCCCTTATCTTTTTCTAGTGCAGTAAGGAGGATCATGATATCTGAAGTTCCTACTTATGCAGTTGAAAATGTATATATTTATGAAAATACTTCCTCAATGTACGATGAAGTATTGGCCCATAGATTAGGTTTAATTCCGATCAAGGGGAAACCAGTTAGTAATGATGAAGTAATAACCTTCACACTTGTTAAAGAGGGCCCTTGTACGGTTTATTCTTCAGATTTAAAATCTGAAGTTGGTGAAGTTGCATTTGAAAACATTCCAATAGTTAAGCTGTCTGAAGGGCAAAAAGTAGAGTTGGAATGTGAGGCTTTGGTAGGTATTGGAAAGATCCATGCCAAATGGCAGCCATGTAATGTTGTTTATAAACAAACAGATGAAGATGAAGTTGAGTTTTTGGTCGAATCTTTTGGAAACATGGACTCTGAAGATATTTTGAGATCCTCTGTGGAAATATTAAAAAACAAGGCAGAGATTTTTTTATATGAATTGGAAGGTTATGAGTTAAAAGACCAATAATTTTTATAGATTAAGTACTAAACAGATTGGTTATATTATCTATACATTATCAGTTGTAATTAAGCGAATGATTGAATATGGGGATTTAATGGCATAAGGTGAAATTATGAGAAAATTATTGGCTACCAATCCACAAATTGTCGAATTGGTACAAGATTTGAAAGTAGCAGCTTTTAAAAACGATGCAAAAATTTGGAAAGAAATTGCTAAAAGATTATCCAAGCCAGCAAGAAAGAGGGCTGAAGTTAATTTGAGTAAAATAAACAGATATGCAAAAGAAGGAGAAGTTGTAATAGTTCCAGGTAAAGTTTTAGGTGCTGGATCACTTAAACAAAAGGTGACTATTGCAGCATTTGCATTCACAGAAACAGCTAAAAAGGCAGTTGAAGCTGCAGGTGGAAAGTGCTTAACAATTGAAGAATTAGTTAAAGAAAATCCTAAAGGTTCAAATGTAAGAATTATGGCATAATCAGATAAAACACGAGTGGAGGTATACTATGGTTGTTATAAATGCCGAAAATGCCGTTGTTGGAAGGTTGGCTTCTTATGCTGCAAAACTTGCATTAAGCGGGGAAGAAGTTGTTATAGTAAACGCTGAAAAGGCGATAATGACAGGAAATAAAGAATTTATATTCAAAAAATACTTGCAAAATAGAACAAGAAAGAGTATAACAAACCCTAGAAGAATGGGTCCAAAATACCCTAGAAGACCTGAAGATATAGTAAGAAGAATAATAAGAGGAATGCTCCCTTACAAAAAACCAAGAGGAAGAGACGCATTCAAAAAAGTTAAAGTTAATGTTGGAGTTCCTGAGGGAACAGTTGTAGATGTTAACTTTGCAAGCAACCCAAACACGAACAAATTTGTAACTATTGGAGAGCTCAGTAAATATTTAGGAGCTAAATTTTAATTGAGGTGGTATATTGAAAATCATCCATACCGTTGGTAAAAGAAAAAGTGCAGTTGCTAGGGCAGTTGCAAAAGAAGGTAATGGAAGGGTTAGAATAAACAAAAAACCCTTAGAAATTATGGAACCAAAATACATTAAAATGAGATTAATGGAACCTATTATATTGGCAGGAGATGCTTTAAACAACATTGATATTGATGTTGTTGTTAAAGGCGGTGGAATTGCAGGTCAGATGGAAGCTGCAAGAACTGCTATTGGTAAAGCTATTGTTGAGTTTACTGGAAACATGGAATTAAAAGAGAAATTTGTAGCTTACGACAGGACCTTACTTGTTAGCGATGCAAGAAGGACAGAACCTCACAAACCAAGTAGATCTACAAAAGGTCCGAGAGCAAAAAGACAAAAATCCTACAGATAATTGCTTTTCTTTTTTCCCGAAAAGGGAACATGCAAAAGCCTTTGCTTTTGTTTAACTTTTATTTAATTTTAGGTGGTAAAAGTGATATTTCCAGTTAGGTGTTTTTCTTGCGGAAATGTAATTTCTGAAGTTTATGACGAGTACATCTTCAAATTAAATAATGGAGATGACCCCAACGATATTTTAGATGAGTTAGGAATTAAAAAATATTGTTGTAGGAGAATGTTTATATCCCATAGAGTGGAAGATGGTAAAGAGCTCTTTGAAGACATCATGAATTATAAATAATTTAATTTTATTTAATTAAAATAGTAGATGATCACTGATAAACTAAACTTAAATAGACTAAACGAAGAATAGCAGGAAATCAATGAACGGAAAATAACGAAATCCATTGGATTTCGCCTAATTCTTATACTATTTACAAATATGTGGTCAATATGTACGTCTGTAGGGCTTAAGATCCCATATTTGGAGTTTAACAAGTACATCTTTGTTTAATAGATTAATAGGGGCCATGGGGTAGCCTGGACCATCCTGTGCGTCTGGGGGGCGTGCGACCCGAGTTCGAATCTCGGTGGCCCCACCATTTATATTTCATATATCTCATAAGTAACTAAACTTAAATTAAGATGGTGATTTTATGAAATACACAAAATTCGAATGTGCAAGAATTTTAGGCGCACGGTCACTACAGATTTCAAATGGAGCTCCCTTAGTAATTGAATCTAGAAAAGGATCTTCATTGGAAATTGCAAGAGAGGAATTTGAAAATAATATAATTCCACTGAAAGTTAAAAGGCCTTCAAAGAAAAACGAATAATTTAAGTTATATTTATTTTTGTAATAATTTTAAATAATATGTGATGATTTCAACTTTCAAGGGGATTCTTGTGGAAAATACTACCACTATTGAAAGAATAAGTGCAAAAAAAGTTTTTAAAAACTCTAAAATCCAAGTAAAAATCACAACATTTACTACAACAGGGATAGGTTATGATGTGATTGATGTAGAAAATCCTGATTATGTAGTTTCAGATGTAGAAAATGTAGTAGCACCGGAATTAGTCGGATATCCTGCCCATGATCAAGACTTTATAGACTCGCTTATATGCGATACCTCAGTTGATAGTCCAAAGATAACAATGGGGGTTTCTTTAAGCATTGCAAGAGCTGCGGCAAACAGCATGGATATACCATTGTTTAAACACATTGGTGGGGTGCTATCAACGGAAATTCCTATTTTAGGCTGTTCAGTTTTGACAGATAAAGAAAATAAGTTAATAGCTATCCCAATGGTGGAGTCCATAGGGGAAATGGCATTTATATATAATAGGATTTTAAATGAACTATCCAAAAAATACGATGTTATGAACTTTAATGGAGAATACGTCTGTAAAAATGTTTTTAATGAGATGGATGAATTTAAATCTATTTTAAACAATATCGCTGATGAGGAAGATATAGACATACTAACGGGAGCTGCCATTGTGGAATATAATGATAGAGTTTCTGAGTTGGATTATCTGGAAAGCTATGAAATAGTTGAATTTGATGGGATGCTCTGCACAGATGGTATCAACGAAGAAGCAGATTTTTCAAAAATAAATCCGTACAACATGGGCACCCTTACCGAAATGTATCATTATATTAGTTATCTCCTTGAAAAGGGATTAATTCCAACAATCGAAGGAAATAAGACCTCATTTTCACACATTGGGGTTGGTTTCAGAGTACCACTTTTAAGGGCCAACATTAATTCAAATGTTCTCAATGAATTATGGAACATAGAGAGGATATTGAACAATCCAAACATGAGTAGATTTTAGAATCCATGAAACAAGAATAGAAAAATATTAATAGCACATATTAGATAGATACACAGGTAAACCTAAAAGAGGTGGATAGAATGAGTGTAACAATAGATTACGATAAATGTAAAGGTCCAGAATGTGCTGAATGTGTAAACGCATGTCCTATGGAAGTATTTGAAATCCAAGGGGATAAAGTAGTTGTAGCAAAAGAAGATGACTGTACATTTTGTATGGTATGTGTAGATGTATGTCCAACAGATGCGATAACCGTTAAAGAATAATGTGTTAAAAATAGGTTCTTTTGGACCATAATATTTTTGCTTTGTTAAAAAAAGATAGTATTATCTTTATTATTTTTTTAAAATTTTTAATAAATTTAATTACTTTTGGATTCTCTTTCTGATTCGTTATCCATCTCATCAAGGGCTTCAAATAGTTCTTCCCAAGTATCTAAACTTAGTTTTGCATCCTCTTCACTTAGGACCTCTAAAGCATACCCTGTGTGGATAAGTATATAGTCACCTATTTTTACATCCTCAAGTAATGCAAGTTTTGCTTTTTGTTTTACGCCTTTATATTCTGCAAGTGCGTATTTCTCTCCATTTTCTTCAAATATATCTATTACTTTACAAGGTATGGCTAAACACATAGTAATAATCACCGGAATATTAATAACTAATGTATAATGATGACCGTAATATAGCCATATATAATTAAACCATATTTAAAAATATCGTAAATACTAGGTTATGTAAGAGCTACAAAGGGTAGTACGAACAGCCCATGTTTTATTAGCCTACTTAAGAATACCGCCGTCACATACCTTTTAAACGGCATTTCGAATATTCCGCAAATCCAACATATAATTTCAAAGGGCAATGGTGTAAAACTGATTACTATAACCCCAATTATGCCGTATTTCTGCAAAAATTTTTCCCCTTTTTCCATATCTTCTGAATTAAATAATTTTAAAGCTAATTTTTCACCATATTTTGAAGCAAGATAGTATGTAACTATTGAACCAAAAGTGGTGCCAAATGTGGAAACTATTAAAACAGATTTCCAGTCCAGCCCTAATGCTACGCCTCCAACTATAAATATTTCAGTAGGAACTGGTTGAAATATAGGTTCTGAGAATCCGATTAAAAAAATTCCCAAGATACCATAATTTTCAACAATCCCAAGTCCTACTGTTTTGAATATTTCGAAATCTATCATTTTTTATCTCCAAGTTAGGATAAATCGTCAAGAGGTGGCAAATAAAAAGTTAAAGTAGTAATTTGTAGAATGGATCTGTAGATGGATGTATTTCTACAAAATCTTTATAAACATCTATTCCTTTTAAATACTGTGCAAAGTACGATACAGTTTCTGTTGCTGGAGTCATAGTCACACAGCCAACAACCTTTCCGTTTTCATAGTATATCCTATTAATACCTACGTGGTTTAGTACCCTATAGTATGTTCCCTTTCCAGCACTGTTCGGTATTGTTTTGTGATCGTTGGTCTGCTTTCCTACTGCTGATATGTTTAATGACATTCTTATAGAGTAGGGTATTAAATTATAGTTCATTTTTATTAATGGTTTATTATTCAACTCCCTATATATATTTTCCGCAACGACTTTTCCCTCTCTTCGAGCTATTGGGGTAAATCCCCCTTTGACAGCATCGCCACAGACGTATTTTTTAATATTGTTGCTATCGTTCTTTAATCTTAGATATTCATCAACATCGTTGTTATTGTATTTGGGAGCCCCTCCTATTGCAAGAATTTTTGTATATTCGTCATCATGTAATAACTCGTTTAAAACGTCCTTATCGTTTGTGATTTTGAAGTTTATTATTTTGTTAATATAATTTCTTACATCCGGGTCTTCTATCATTTTTAAGAATTTTGAGCGGACATAAACAGTTACATCGCTTCCAAAGGTTGAAAATATGGATGCAAGCTCTGCCGCGACAACGCCTCCCCCAATTATTAAAATCTTTTCAGGGAGCTCTTTTAAATTAGGTATATCATTATGGGTTAAACATTTTATACCTTCATATTCTGTTGGATAGTTTCGCCCTGTTGCATAAACTACATGACTGTAGTCGTTATTCTGCAAATCTGCGTCACTAAACTCTTTAAAATGAATTTTGATTCCTTTTTCAATCATCTCATTTGTTAGCACATTTCTTATTTTATTGTGGATCGATGAAATCTTTTCTTGTAGTTCTTTAAATGATATTATATCTTCTAAAACCGTTTTAGAGCCCTTTATTGAATTAATATTCTCAATAACATCGGCAACTTCCCTTAAAGCTAGTAGGTATGTGCAACCATAGTTTAAACAGGTGCCACCTATTTTATCCTTTTCATAAACTTCTACCTCAAAACCTCTTTTAACCAGTTCCATGGCGCAAAATCTACCGGCAGGTCCGCCCCCTACTACTGCAATCATACTAATCCCCCATTTTAACTATTTATAATATATACTTATGATAATACTATAATAAATTAAACTATATTAGGGTTTGTACACTTTTATGGTAAATAATCATTAATTTTATAGAAAAGGTGATAAATTGAACACTATAGGAAAAATGTTTAGGGTTACAGCATGGGGAGAAAGTCATGGAAGAGCTCTTGGTGCCGTGATTGATGGCTGTCCTGCAAACTTACCTTTAACTCAGGATGATATTCAAAGGGAATTAAATAGAAGGCGTCCAGGTTACAGTCTTTTTTCAACTCCTAGGAAGGAAGAAGATCTAGTTGAATTGCTTTCAGGAGTTTTTAACGAAAAAACAACTGGAACTCCAATTTCTGCAATGGTTTATAATAAAAATCAAAAATCAAAGGATTACAGCAAGATAAAAAATACCCCAAGACCAGGACATGCGGATTTAACCTACAATATTAAGTACGGTAATTACGATTATAGGGGAGGAGGGAGAAGTAGTGGAAGAACCACGATAGGTCATGTTATAGGCGGTGCAGTAGCAAAAAAACTTTTGGAATACACTCATAATATTAAAATAATCGGATACACAACAAAAATCGGAAAAATCGAAGGTGATTTTGACTATTACAAAAACCCAGAATTGTTTAATTTGGATAATACCAATAAACTAAAGGAGTTGGATAAATTAATTGAAAAGATTGAAAATGATCCGCTTAGATGCCCTTCTTCAAACTCCGATGAAATGAAGGATTATGTGCTCAAAGCCATGGATGATAAAGACAGCGTTGGTGGAGTTGTTGAAGTATTGGCACTCAATGTTCCAGCAGGTATTGGAAACCCGATATTTGGAAAACTAAACGGAGAACTTGCAGGAGCTCTGATGAATATCAATGCAGTTAAAGGTGTAGAGATTGGAAAAGGTTTTGAGAGCTCAGAACTTTACGGAAGTGAGATGAACGATAAATACTACTACGAAAATGAAGACATTAAGTTAAAAACCAACAACTGCGGTGGCATATTGGGGGGCATAAGTTGTGGAGCTCCTTTAGTATTAAGAGCTGCTATTAAACCTACTCCATCTATTTCAAAACTACAGGATACAGTCAATTTAAAAACTAAAGAAAATGAAAAAATAGAAATTGGGGGAAGACACGACCCGATAATAGTTCCAAGGGCTATTCCAGTTTTGGAATCTATGGTTGCAATAACCCTTGCTGATTTGATGATTAGAGGAGGATTTATTCATCCATGCAGGCTAAATATGAACTAAAAAATATTTAATACAAATATTTTGATGGCCTAGTAATATTATAAACTAAGGAGGAGAATAATGAAGCTAAAGAAGAAACAGGAAATATTAAAAAAACTTGAAAAAACACTATGGAGCAGTGCGGAGAAATTAAGGGGCAGTGTTGACCCTTCAAGATATAAGGATATAGTATTGGGCATCATATTCTTAAAATATGCATCTGATATGTTTGAAGAAAGAAGAAAAGAATTAATAAATTTGTCTAAAAATCCTGATAGTGAATATTACTGTGAAACAGAGGAGGAGCAAATAGAGCTTTTGGGGGATAAGGAAGAATATATTTCTGAAAATGTTTTTTATGTTCCTGAAAAATCAAGATGGGATTATTTAATAAAAAATGCGAAAAATCCAAACATTGCCAAGTTATTGGACGATGCTATGATTTTACTGGAAAAACACAACAGTAAATTAAAGGGAGTATTGCCTAAAGAATATGTAAGAGCAGAAATTCCACATGAGAAATTAGGGGCATTACTTGACTTATTTAATAATATTAATTATAAGGAATTCATAGAAAACAAGGATGAGAGTATAGGGGATGTATTCGGAACAATTTATGGGTATTTTATGAGGAACTTTTCCCAGAAATTGGGGCAAAAAGGAGGTGAGTTCTTTACTCCTGAATGTATTGTAAAACTGCTTGTTGAGTTAGTAGAACCTTTAAGAGGTAGAATATACGACCCTGCATGTGGTAGTGGTGGAATGTTTGTTCAGAGCTCTAAGTTTGTGAAGGAGTATATAAAAAATGGAAATGGTGTAGATTTAGCAATATATGGTCAGGAGTTGAATTCTTCAAATGTTAGAATATGTAAAATGAACCTTGCGATACATAGATTACCGCATGACCAGATAAAACAGGGAGACACGCTATCAAATGATAAACATAGGGATTTAAAGGCAGACTATATTATTACAAATCCACCGTTTAACTATAAGGATTATGACCCAAAGGTTTTGGAAGGGGATGTAAGGTTTCCCTATGGAATCGTTCCAAAAAAGGCAGAAAATGCAAAAAGTGGGAATGCAAACTTTTTATGGATACAGCATTTTATTTATCACTTATCGGATGATGGTATAGCTGCTTTTATTATGGCTAATGGTTCCCTATCTGCTGGTGGTAAAGAAGGGGAGATAAGAAAAAAGATAATAGAAGAGGGTATTGTAGATTGTATAATATCGCTACCTAATAAGATGTTTTATACTACGCAAATTCCAGCTTGTATATGGGTAATAGACAAAAACAAAGAGAATGGAAGGTTTAGAAGTAGGAAATGGGAAACTCTATTTATAGACGCAAGGGAGATTTACACCCCAGTATCTAGAAATCAGAATGAATTTTCAGAGGAACAGATTAAAAAAATAGCTGATGTTTATAGAAGTTATAGGGGAGAAGAGGGCTATCCAGAGTATAAGGATGAAAAAGGATTCTGTAAGGTTGCTACAATAGATGAAATAAGAGAACAGGACTATGTTTTAACTCCTGGGCGTTATGTTGGAATTGCAGATGTTGAAGAAGATTCGGAACCTTTTGAAGAGAAAATGGAAAGATTGACTAAGGAATTATCGGAACAATTTAAAAAATCTAAGGAGCTCGAAGAGAGAATAAAGAATAATTTAAGTGAATTGGGATTTCGAATATAAATTTTAATTTTTATCATTAATAAATTTATATAATGTGATACTATGGACGATTTAAATTTACCTGAAGGTTGGGAAGTTCGAAAATTGGGAGAAGTTGCAGAAAGTGTTAATTATGGATATACCGCATCAGCAGTCCAGAAAGGGAAAATTAAGTTTCTTAGAATTACTGATATTAATGGTGGAATTGTTAATTGGGAGGAAGTACCATTTTGTAAAATAGAGGAAAAAGATATAGAAAAATATAAGCTTCAAAATGGAGATATTGTTGTCGCAAGAACAGGAAATAGTACGGGAGAAAATTATTTTTTTGATGAAGATTGCGATGTTGTGTTTGCATCATATTTAATAAGGTTCAGAATAAACAGAAAATTAGCCCATCCTAAGCATGTTTGGTATCAAATGAGAAGTAATGCATGGTGGGAATATATAAAAAATGTGAAATCTGGTTCCGCACAAGCTGGAGCTAATGCTAAGGTTTTAAGTCAATTTCAAGTTATTTTACCACCACTCAAAGAACAGCAAAAAATAGCAGAAATACTATCAAGTTTAGATGAGAAAATCGAATTAAACATTAAAATGAATAAAACATTAGAAGAAATGGCAAAAACAATTTTTAAAAGATGGTTTATAGATTTTGAATTTCCAAACGAAGAAGGAAAACCATATAAAAGTTCTGGTGGAGAGTTTATAAATAGTGAGCTCGGAGAGATACCGAAGGGGTGGAGAGTTGAAAAACTAAAAAATATATGTTTAAAATTGGCATCAGGGGGCACCCCATCAAGGAAAAATGAGAACTTCTTTAATGGAGATATTCTTTGGGCAAAAACCAAAGAATTAAATGATAATTATATATTAGACACTGAAGAAAAAATTTCAGAAGAGGCATTATATAAATCATCTGCAAAATTATTTCCTAAAAATAGCGTAGTGATGGCCATTTATGCATCCCCCACTGTTGGTAAATTAGGGATATTATCAAAAGAAGCCACCTTTAATCAGGCGGCTTGTGGGATGGTGGTAAATGAAGAAATGGTATCATATGAATATTTATTTTTATATTTACTATCTCAAAGGGAATATCTAAATAATTTAGCTTCTGGGGCGGCACAGCAAAATTTGAATGTAAGTATTGTAAAGAATTTAGATATTTTAATTCCTAAAATAGATATAATTAAAAAATTTAAGAAAATTGCAAACCCCATATTTAACCAAATTTTAAATAATCAAAAAGAAATCCAAACCTTAACTAAAATAAGAGATACGTTATTACCTAAACTCATCACAGGGAAAATTAGAGTAAGAGTTTAATAAACATTTAACTACAAAATAATTATTAACTTTAATTTTGATGATAAAAATTTTATATCTAAAATTTTTATATCAGAGCTCCGGGGGATTAACATGAAAACCTTAAACGAAATAAAAAAGATACTTTTAGAACACAAAAAGGAACTAAAAGAAAAATACAAAGTTAAAACTATCGGAATATTTGGCAGTTATGCAAGAGGGGAGCAGAAGGAAACATCAGATATAGACATATTAGTTGAATTTGAAAAAGGATATATAAATTTTGATAACTACATGGGATTAAAATACTATTTAGAGGATTTATTCAATAAAAAAGTCGATTTAGTAATTAAAGATGATATTAAACCAGAGCTAAAAAAGTATATTCTAAATGAGGTTGAATATGCCGAGGGATTATAAATTATATTTAAATGATATTTTAGATGCAATAGAAAGAATAGAAAATTACACTTATAATATTAATACCTATGATGAATTTTTAGAGCAGCAAATAGTTCAAGATGCAGTAATTAAGAACCTAATGATAATTGATGATTGAACAAATCCTAACGGATTTGTAGCTCTCCGCTTCGCTCCGATGCGGTTAAAAAAATTCCCGACGAAATAAAATCAAAATATCCTAACAGCGATTGGAAAAAAATTAAACAAAATCACTTTGTGATTTTGTATCTCTTCGCTACTTCGTAGCTCCGATAGCAGGATTTAGAGATGTTTTAATTCATAGTTATTTTAAAATAAATCTTTTAATTATTTGGGATGTTATTGAGAATAAACTACCACCTCTAAAAGATGATGTTATACAAATATTAAAAGAGCTCGACAAATGATATATAAATCGGAGCTCCGAGGGGATAATATGAAAACTTTAAACGAGATTAAAAAGATAATTTTAGAACATAAAAAAGAACTAAGAGAAAGATATAAGGTTAAAACCATCGGAATATTTGGCAGTTATGCAAGGGGGGAACAGAAAGAAACATCAGATATAGACATATTAGTTGAATTTTATGAACCTATCGGCTTAGATATAGTTGATTTAAAGGAATATTTAGAAAAAATACTTAATATTGAGGTTGATTTAATAATTAAAAAATCAATACAAAATCCTTATTTAAAAAAATCCGTTGAGGAGGATTTAATATATGTCTATCGGAGCGAAGCGTAGAGTAGTAAAATCGTAGATTTTACCTGAAAAGGGATGCTAAAAAATTTTTGTGGGACATCTTAAATTCTGCAAGTAAAATAGAAAGATGGACAAACAACATTGAATTTGAAGATTTTATTAAAAATGAGCTTTTAGTGGATGCCATTACAAGAAATTTAGAAATAATAGGCGAGGCATCAAAATATGTGCCCGTTGAGATTAGAGAGGAATATTCTGAAATCCCGTGGAAAAAAATAATCGGATTTAGAAATATTTTAATTCATAAATACTTTGGAGTAGATTATGAAACTACATGGTTTATTATTAAAGAGGAGCTCCCAAAACTAAAACAAACTGTTGAAAAAATTTTAAAAGAGCTCGACAAATGATATATAAGTCGGAGCTCCGAGGGGACAATATATACTATATACTAGGTGATGGAATGGGAAGTATCAGCGAAGACACGATAGTGGAACAGCCAGCTATAAATTGGTTAAGTGAGGGGGAGGGGTATCAATATATACATGGTAGGGAGCTCACTCCAGAAAAAGGAGAAAGGGAAACCTTCGCAGATGTGATTTTAAAAGAAAGATTCATAAAGGCTATAAGAACATTAAACCCAAATATTCCAGATGCCGCACTAGAAGAAGCATATAATCGAATAATATCCTTATCAAACATAAGTATAGAAGAGGCAAACTATAATTTTCATAGATTACTTATAAACGGAATATCTATAGAATATAGAGACAAAGAAGGCAATATAAAAGCCGATATAGTAAAATTAATAGATTTTAACAATATAAATAATAACTCTTTTTTAATATCAAATCAATTTGTAGTAAAGGAAGAAAATAAGGATGGAGTAAGATTTGATTTAGCCCTATTTATTAACGGACTACCAATAGCATTATTTGAATTTAAAAATCCAGCCAACTCATCCATAAAAAGTGCATATAAACAAATTCAAAATTATAAGGAGCTCGCACCCCAAATATTCTACTACAACGAAATATTGGTAATAAGCAACCTATTGGAAACTAAAATAGGAAGCATCACTGCAGATTACGAAAGATTTTCAAAATGGAGAGGAATTAACGATAAATACGACTACGAGGAAAAAACAACCCCTTCATTAGAGGTTTTAATTAAAGGATTGTTCAATAAAAAAAGGCTTTTAGAATATATTCAGGATTTTATTGTCTATGAGATTGACAAAAAACAAATTATTAAAAAAATAGCCATGTATCACCAGTTTTACGATGTTAGAAAGGCAGTAAATAGAACACTAAAAGCCATAAACTCAAAAGATAAGAGAATCGGGACATTTTGGCACACACAGGGAAGCGGTAAATCTTTATCCATGTTATTTTACACGAGAAAAATTATAAAACTTCCAGAACTAAACAATCCAACAGTATTAATTTTAACCGATAGAAACGATTTAGACGATCAAATCTATAAAACCTTTATAAAAACTGAGTTAGGAGCATACGGAAAAAAGGCAGAATCAATAGAAGACCTTAGAAATAAGTTAAACATCAAATCAGGGGACATAATATTTACAACCATTCAAAAATTCCAACTAACAAAGGATGAATTAGAGAATAAAAATAATACATTCCCTAAAATCTCAGATCGAAATAATATCATAGTAATTGCAGATGAGGCACATAGAAGCCAGTATAAAAAACTTGCCCAGAACATAAGGGGAGCTCTACCAAATGCAATGTTTATTGGATTCACAGGAACGCCAATAGAACTTGAAGATAAATCTACAACAAATACTTTTGGAGATTATGCAGGAATATATACAATAAAGGATGCGACAGAGGATGGAGCTATTGTTCCTATTTACTATGAGGCAAGATTTTCAGAGCTCCATCTTTCAAATGAATATTTAGATTTAGATTTTGAAGACATCACAAAAGAATTGGAAAATTCAAAGAAAGAAAATGTAAAAAGGAGATTTTCAGCAATTGAAACCCTTATTACAACACCATCAAGAATGGAAAAAATAGCAAAAGATATTATTACCCACTTTAACGGCAAAGAATTGGACACAAAAGCCATGGTTGTATGTATAAGCAGAAATGCCGCCGTAGAAATGTATAACTATATGAAAAAAATAAAAGATTGCCCGGAAATAGCCGTAGTAATGTCTGGAAATAAAAGCCACGACCCTAAGAAATTTTGGGAGCACATAAGAACAAAGCATGAATTGGAGGAGCTCGCAGAAAGATTCAAAAATCCCGATGACCCTTTAAAAATTGTAATAGTTGTAGATATGTGGCTCACAGGTTTTGATGTGCCTGTTGTGGATAGAATGTATATTGATAAACCAATGAAAAATCACAATCTATTACAGGCAGTTGCAAGAGTAAATAGGGTTTATCCTAATAAAGTGGGGGGCTGGATAATAGATTATATTGGAATTACCGACGACCTTAAAAAATCACTTGATAGATACAGCGGAAAGGTTGTAAAAGAAACCATGCTCCCACTTAATGAAGCGTTAAAGCTAATGAAAGATAAGTATGATATAGTAAGGTTGTATTTAAATAAAATAGATTATTCCAATTGGAAATCTTTATCAAATACGGAGCTCGCAAAACTTATACAGATAGCATATCATAAAATCACAGAGGAGGATAAAAAAGAAAAAGGAACTTTAAGAAATTATTTAAAATTAGTATCGGAATTAACAAAGGTTTATGCACTTGTGAGCCCACACCCTGAGGCAATGAAAATTAGGGATGATTTAGAATTTTTCCAATTGGTAGCAAGAAATCTTAGAAATTATATCTACACCAAAAATAACGAAATATCCGACTCCTTAGAAGATGCACTTATTGAGCTCGTAAATAGAAGTATTAAAGCAAAAGATATTGTTAATATTTTTGGACTAAAAGATGATAACCCCATATCTATATTTGATCCAGAATTCTTAAAATACCTTGATAATATTGAGGTTAAAGATGTTCGAATTAAGGTTTTAGAGAAACTACTAAATGACCAAGTAAGAGTATTACTTAAACGAAACCGAATTAAAAGAAAATCTTTTCAAGAAAAAATAGAGGAAGCTATAAGAAAGTATAACAATAGATTGATTACTGTTGAACAGGTGATAGAACAGCTTATGAATATCGCCGAGGAATTGAGGTATTCATCAGATAATGCTAAAAAACTTGGTTTAACCGATGAAGAGGAAGTATTTTATGATGCTTTAATATATTTATATGGCAATTCAAATTTAAACGACGACGAAATGAAAATAATTATAGAAATTGTAAGGGAAATTACCGAAAAAATAAAGAAAAATCTATCCACAGATTGGTTTAAATATGAGAGCTCAAAGGCAAAAGTTAGGGCATCCATAAAACGCATATTGAGAAAATATAGAGTAAAACATAAAATATTAAAACAGAAAAACATGGATGAATTAACAGACATAATTTTTAAACAGGCCGTGGAACTATATGGGGATTATCCACTAATGGCATAAACAAAATATTGGTTTTTCTATTTTTAACTTTTTATAGTTGCTCAGCGATAGTCATAATTATCCATATTAAATTAGGGAGAAACACACCTTTAGATTTTGAGCAATTATTAGTTGATTATACCATTTAACAATTTTAGATTTTAGTGATGAATGAAAATCGAAGGTTTTTTAAGTCATCATCACTACGTTTAGGTGATTGAACAAACACTTCGTGTTTGTAGCCCTTTGCTCACTTCGTGAGCTACGGTTGAACAAATTCCTTCAGATTTTCATAGCTTACATTCATTACGTTTAGGTGATTTTATGAGATATAAAAAAGTTCCAGCAAAGAAAATAGCAAACAGGATAATAAGAGAATGCCATATTATTTTGATGGTCTTAGATGCAAGAGATCCAGAAACTACAAGAAACTTAGAATTGGAGAATAAAATAATAGATTCAAATAAAAAACTAATCTATGTTTTAAATAAATCCGATTTAGTGCCAAAAGATATTTTAGAAAAATGGAAAAATCTTATTAAAACACAGAATCCAAATTCTTCAGTGGTTTTTATAAGTGCAAAACATAAAATAGGGACAAAAATACTAAGGGATGAGATAAAGAACTATCTCCAGATAAACAACATCAAGGAAGGAAAGGTAGGAATTGTCGGATATCCAAACGTTGGAAAATCTTCAATAATAAACGCTTTAACTGGAAAAAAGAGTGCACCAAGTGGATTAACTGCAGGACTCACAAAAGGAGAGCAGTGGATAAAATTAACAAAAAATATAAAACTACTCGATACTCCTGGAGTAATTGAACCTAAAGATGAGGATGAGCTCGTTATATCCGGAGCTCTGAGGTATGAAAAAGTTGAAAATCCTGTCCCACCTGCATTAAAGATATTGAAAAGACTGCATACCTTCAATAAAGACATACTTAAAAACTACTATGGTATTGACATAAATGAAATAGATGAAATAGACGAAGACTTAGTCGAGAAAATAGGCAAAAAATTAAACTTTTTAGGGAAAAACGGGGAAATCGATTTAAAAAGAACCGCTAAAAGCATAATTAAGGATTTTCAAAGTGGAAAACTCAACTACTACCAGGTTAAAATAAAAAAGTATGGCCAAAAGAGAAAGAAAAATATAGATTTCATTGTAAAGTATCTTAAAGATTTTCCATTTATTGATGATGCAAACATGATAGCTTCACATCTAAGTGAAAGTGATGAATTGGCAAACATGACCACAAAACCAGTAATAGGTTCAAAAAAGATAGATGATTCTATCGTAGTTATATCCTTTGGTGAAAAAACAATAGATGCTGGAAGAAAAAAAGTTGAAGAATATTCAAAAGAAAATAATATAGAGTTGTACTCAATGGCTAAGGGAAGAGTTGGTAAAAATAGAATGTTCATAGGCGTTGGGGAAGAAAAGAATTAATAAATGGGGAAAATATAATAAGGGGCGTTAACATGCCAAAAAATTATAATGCCAAAATTAAAAGAAGGCATTTTAAAAATCTTAAAAGGTCGGGTGGGAAATGTTAACAAAAAGAAGGATATTAAAAAAACTTATTGAAAACAGAAAAGAGTTTAAAAAATTTGGAGTTAAAAAAATCGGTTTATTTGGCTCTTACGTAAGGAATGACGCAAAAGAAGGTAGTGACATTGATATAGTTGTTGAATTTGAGGAAGGTAAAAAGAACTATGATAATTTTATAAACCTTTATTATTATCTAAAAGAACTTTTTGGAGAGGATATTGATTTATTAACAAAAGAAAGTTTATCAAAATATATAAAAGAAGATATTTTGAAAGAAATTGAATACGTTTAATAATCACTCATTCTACATTCAAAAACTCCAATAACTCCCAATACATCAAGTTGTTTTAATAATTCTTTTTTATTGTTTTCATCCACCAAAATAAGGACGGCTCCGCCACCACCAGCTCCAGTTAGTTTTGCACCGTAGCCGTATTCTTTCCCAACTTCTACGACTTTATCAATTTTTTCTGTAGAGACTCCAAGTTCTTTTAATAACTCATGGTTTTTACTCATCAGTATTCCGAGCTCAGTTATATTTTTCACTGATTCAACCTTGTTTGCAACTTCTCCGATGGATTTAAATATTTCATCTTTTTGTGGATGGTTTGCAACTTCATTAACGAGCTCAGCTGTTTTTTTCTTTCTCTCTTCAGCATAAACAATTAAAAAATCACATCCTTTAATAATATCATTTAGGTTTCCTTTAATCTGTTCAACAGCTCCATCTTTAATTTTTAACATTCCGCCGTAGGTTATGGTTGCAGTATCAGTAATACTAGCTTTTCCCTGAACTTCTTTTTCAACTGCATGGGCGATTTTTATTAATTCATCTTTCTCCAATTCCACACCATGGATAGCTAAAATTGCCTTAATGGTTGTAATTACAACTGATGCAGAAGAGCCTAAACCACAGCTTACAGGAATTCCGGAGGAAATATCCAATGTAAAAGGTTTTATGCCCATTTTATTTAATAAATTATTTTCAACTAAATATTCAAACGTATTCTCTAGTGCATAAGCCACATACTTTAAATCGTTACAGTAGTTCTTGTTCTTTATATCAAATATTTCATCAATGGGAACTTCAATTTTTTTGTTTAGATTTTTAAGGTTAATGATTATTCTATTGATATCACTGTTTTTGGATACTTTTCCATATGTTTTTAAATCTATTGCCATTGAAATTGCATTGTATCCATCAACAACAGCATGTTCTCCAAACAATATGACTTTTGAAGGTGTTTCTATCTTAACCGGATTCAAATTTATCCCCATCTTCTCAACCTTTTTAAAGTAACTTTGTCTTTGTTCTGTACTTCTCCATCAAATTCAGCCATCAAGAGTCCCTTAGTTCCAAATGTTCCCTTTATGGTTCCTGTAATATTTTTTGAAGGTATTGTGATTTTTTCACCAATCAGTCTCTCTGCAGATTTTTTTGATTGAGCTAAACCTTCAATTACCACTCTGTTTTTTTCGATTTTAACGCTACCTTCTTTGACTACTTCTTTTTTAATATCGAGATCTTTTATTCCTTTAAAGTCAACTATATTTCCATGCCCGCAGATTCTTAATGTTGTCGGTGGTAAGTCCAATCTTGTTAACAATACTCTATCCCCAACTTCAGCTACTACTTTTTCTTCCAACTCAAATACACAGTAGAATTCATCACCAGATACTACTTCGGTTAATATAATATTCTCTAACTTTCCATCAAATTCTATTTTTTTAAATGGCACAACTACGGCAGGGACGATCAACATTCCTACGTTTAAATGAACCTTCATTTTTGGGGTTAAGTTGTACTTGAATATATCGGATATTTTCACTTTTGCTACGATTTTATCTACAATATTCAACTTTGTATCCTTTGATGTTAAAATACATCCCCTAAAAATCTGCTTAGCTTCAATTCCTTGTAATGCCATTCCTACCCTATCTCCAGCATGAGCTTCTTCAACACTTTCTTTAAAACATTGGATACTTCTTACTTTAACGTCCATATTTATAGGTAGGATTGTAAGTTCATCCCCTACACTAACTTTTCCCTTGTGTATTGTTCCGGTTACTACGGTACCTACTCCTTTTATAGGAAATCCATGGTCTATCGGCATTTTAAAGTAATCATCAACATTCCTTTTTATATCCAAGTTATCCAGTGTTTCTTTTATAGTTTTTTTCAATTCTTCAATTCCAACCCCCTCTAATGCAGAGGTTCTTAAAATTCTGCTGTTTTTTAGGTTATTAGTTGAACTTAAAACTGATTTAATAAAATGTTCCGTTCTTTGAATGTCCTCTTCAGCGGCATTTGATACTTTTGTGATAACTACAATTGTTGGTATTTTAAAGTGGTCCAATATTAAAAGGTGTTCTCCAGTCTGTGTTTTTGGCCCTTCTTTTGCATCTACAACCAACAACGCTAAATCAATAATATCTGCAGCACCTACAACAGCTCTTATCAAATCAGCATGTCCTGGAGCATCTACAAGGGTTATCCTATAGTTTTCAATTTTAAATGATGAGAAGCCAATATCTATTGTTATTCCTCTTTTCTTAGATTCTGGGAGCTTATCCAATGAAGAAGTTGAGGCTATTTCCGTTAGAACCTTTGCAAGTGTTGTTTTTCCATGATCTATATGTCCAAAAATACCTAAGTTAATGTTTTTAATGCCTGTACTATCCATAATATCAGCCTCAGGATTATGATGATTATAGTAATCTTGACTAGATATAGTCGTTCTGTGAATGGGTGATATAATTATATTAAATATGTTAGAATATTACATGTTGTAGAACGATTATAATTAGCCTATTTTTATCAATCACGACATACTGTAGTAATTTATAATAAATGATATTTTATAGTAATGTGTAATTTTAAATGAACTAATTAATAATATTGTAAATTAATATTATAGTAAATAAGTTCAATTTAATTTAACAGTTTATTATATGTTTAAATAAAACTTACCTGTTATTAATTAGTTAAGTAATACACACCACTATACATTCACTGATTATATAGTTCATGTTATATTAAAAAATAAAATGTAAAAATTCTGATAAAACTTATTGTATGGTGATAATTTGGTTCCTAGTTCTTTAAAAAAGGAGATATTGGTTTTTGGTTGTGGTAATTTACTATTTGCAGATGATGGATTTGGTTATGAGGTAATTTCAAAACTGGAAAAAATGGACCTACCTGAAAATGTTGGAATCATAGATGCAGGTACCGGAGCTCCTTACTATCTAATGTCTATAATGGATGAAGACTCTGAAGTTAAAAAGATAATAATTGTTGATGTCATAGATTTTAAACTAACACCAGGTACTTTAAAGAAGGTTAGTATTGAGGAGCTCCCAAAGATTGAGAAGTACAACTTCGATGCCCACGACATGCCATTATCGACTTACTTAATTGACGCTCACAATAAAGGAATAGAGGTTGTTATCATAGGATGTCAGGCAAAGGAAGTATCTGCACCAGAAATAAAGATGGGATTAACTGAAGAAGTTAAAAAAGCCGTTGATAAAGCTGCTGAAATGGTGCTGGATGAAATAAAAACTCCGGTGAAATAATGAAAGAAATAACACTGGGAATTTTATTAATTCTCCTGAGTAGTTTTTTCTGTTTATGTATTGATGTAAAGGATAATGGCGACAAAAACCTTGAAAAATATGGTAGTACTTTATATGCGGAGTTGGGAAACAATACCGTTCCAGTTCCATTGAGAACTACTATAAATAACTCAATGAGCACTGTGTTAATAAACACAAATGACAGTGATATAAAAAATTACTATATGGCTCATAAAATAATATATCTAGAATTTAACGAATCCCTGCCAAATAATGAGGGTGGTGTAACGGTCACCGATTTAATAATGAAGTTAACATTCCTTAATAATTATTATCCACATGTTATAACCGATAAAAGTATATTTAACGACACAGATGAAATAAATGCAGTTAAGGCCAGTAATAAAACTATGGTTATTGAAATAGTTAGAGGTAATAGATCTGCAACAATTGAAAAATATAACAATACGTTCTTAATTGAAGGAAACTCCTTAGAAGAACTTGATAAAGCTGAAACGAGATTTATAATTGCCATATTGAATTAATAATGGGTATAGGTTTATTCCAGTCTTTATAGGAGGCAGTATAACTTTTTGATCCTTTTTAGTTTTTTAACTTATTCCGCAAGAAGTCCCTTCCGTAAGGGAGGGTAATTCACCTATTGTTTGGTATTATAATCAAATATATTCTAAATACCTCATATTTGGCCCCAACTTGTATGCTTCTTTTTTTCCTCGCCATATATGTTTATATACGATTTTTCCGGATATGTAAAAGTATTTAAGTTTTGCTCAAATGTAGTTAAAATATTAATAAATAATATAAATTTGTTTAACCATAATCATACGAGAATATCATACAGAAATATTACATTTCATGAAAGGAGAATTGAGCGAAAACTTTTTAGTTGTAGTTCTCGGCTTCTAGGTGATAGATATGAAAATTCTAAAGAATTTATTCTTACCATTGTTGGGGGTTTTTACATGGGAAGCAATAGCCATTTATCTAAATAATCCTGTTATAATACCAAGGGTAGAGGATGTTATTAACATCTTAATGCATCCCTATGTTGGAATTTTAGGTACTGGAAACTTGGTGGAAAATACAATAGTAAGTATTAAACGAGTTTTGTCAGGATTCTTGATATCTGCAGTAGTTGCCATACCTTTGGGAATATTTATGGGGTATTACTCATTGATAAGTGAACTTTTAGATACTCCAATAGAACTTTTAAGGCCAATTCCCCCACTGGCTTGGGTTCCACTTGCACTTGCATGGTTTGGAATTGGGGAGATATCAATGTTATTTATTATTTTTATTGGTGCATTTTTTCCTATATTACTAAACACGATTGCTGGAGTTAAAGGCGTTCCAAAAATAATGATTGAAGCTGCAAAAACATTAGGCGGAAAGGGGAAGGATATCCTTTTAAAAGTGGTAATCCCTGCATCTTCACCAAGTATTTTAACTGGGTTAAGGGTCGGAGCTGGTATTGCATGGATGTGTGTTGTAGCCGCTGAAATGCTGCCAGGTAGTGATGCCGGTTTAGGTTATCTTATTATGTATGCTTATTCTTTGAGTAGAATGGATGTTGTCGTAGCATCTATGGTAATTATCGGGTTAATTGGCATATTTTTGGATAAAGGACTTAGGTTTATTGAATGTAAATACTTCAAATGGAAAGTAATGATGAAATAGGATTAAGGTGGATGTATGGCGGTAATACTTGAACTTGAAAATATTACAAAAAAGTTTTTTAGTCAGAAAAAAGAGATTTTAGCAGTGGATAATGTTAGTTTAAAGGTCAGAAATAATGAATTTCTGTCAATTGTAGGTCCCAGTGGATGTGGAAAATCAACCATATTAAGAATGATTGCCGGTCTGGAAACTCCAACCTCTGGAAAAATACTACTTGAGAATAAGGAAGTTAATGAACCTGACGCTGATAGGGGTATGGTTTTTCAGCAATATACATTACTACCTTGGAGAACCGTTTTAGAAAATGTTACATTTGGTTTAGAAGTTAAGGGAATGCCCAAATCTGAAAGAATTGATATCGCAAGGAAATTTATAAAAATGGTAGGTTTGGAAGGTTTTGAAGAGGCCTACCCTTATGAATTAAGTGGAGGGATGCAACAAAGGGTAGCAATTGCAAGAACCCTTGCAAACGATCCTAAAATTGTGTTGATGGATGAGCCATTTGGAGCTCTCGATACACAGACCAGGGCTATACTACAAGATCATCTGCTAAAAATATGGCAAAAGGATAGGAAAACAGTTGTTTTTGTTACACACAGTGTAGAAGAAGCTATTTATTTATCAGATAGAGTAATTATAATGACTGCAAGACCTGGAAAAATAAAGAGTGTAATTGATATTGATTTGGAAAGACCTAGAAAAAGAACCAGTTTAGAGTTTTTGGAATATAAAAAGAGAATAATCGATGAGTTAAAAAGTGAAGTATTTAAGTCCTATAAATGATGAATAGTATATAGTATCTATAAAATAAAATAGTGTGGATAGTATGTTAAGAGGGAAAGAGGCCACTTTGGCTGCAATAATAAAAGTAATAATAGAAGAAGAACCTGAAACACAGGATGACATTGCAAACAAACTGAATGTTAGCAGGAGATATGTTGCAAAGCTTTTAAAACCTTTAATGGAAAATGGTGCCGTTAAGCATCCTTATGTGGTAGATGTTGAGAAATTATCTGAATTGGGTATTTACCAAGATATTAATAAGTTTTTAGACGATGTTTCGACCATATTTGAGAAAATGGGATATAATGTTTTGCAAAATTTAGACAAAGTTTTCAAGGCATTGGAAAATCAAGATTTAGATACTGCTAAAGGCATAATTCTCCAGGATTATGCGTTGAATAAAATGGAAGATGAGGTTAATCTTGTCCTCAAAATGAATGCTCTAAAGTACTTTCCAACAGAGCAGGCTATGTTAATTTCATTTATAGCATCAAATATTGAGAGATGTGGGGATTATATTTCAAACATAGCTGAAGAAATTGTTAATGGATTAAACATAAAACCAAGTATTATGAAGGATGTTGTTGAAATTTACCAAATAATAAGGGAAATGTTCATAAATGCTATGAATTTATTGGAAAACAAAAAAATGGAATTTAAAATTTATGAATTGGAGACGAAACTGCATGAAAAACTGAGTGAAATAATGGAGAAAATATCTAAAGATGAATCCCGAGGATCAGCAGATATTAACTACTACATACAATTTGGAATGTTTTTAAAAGACGTTGAGAGATTTGGGGATAGATGTATAAAAATATTTGAATCTGCAAGGGAGTTCCATTATAATATTCCTCAAAATAAGGTACCAGAATCTGTAAAGAACTTCAAAATTTAAATAAATTATAATAATTAATTTAAAATTAAATAAAATTAAATATTAAATACTATTAATTGTTACTACTTACTATATTTGTTAATCCAATAGTTTTTAAAGGACATAATTTAATACATTTATAGGTGAAAATATGAGGTTCTTAGGGAATGAAATGATAACGATAGAAAATGGAAACTTAAAAATAGATGGTCATGATGCCACTGAACTAGCTGAGAAGTATGGTACACCACTCTATGTTATGAGTGAAACCCAGATTACAAAAAACTACACAAGATACATGGATGCATTTAAGAAATACGAAGAAAAAACAGGAAAAGAATTTATCATAGCCTTTGCCTACAAAGCAAATTCAAATTTGGCTGTAACTAGATTACTCTCGAAATTAGGTTGTGGTGCTGATGTTGTAAGTGGAGGAGAGCTCTACACTGCAAAACTTTCAAAAGTTCCATCAGAAAAAATCGTCTTTAACGGAAACTGTAAACTAAAAGAAGAAATAATAATGGGAATTGAAACAAACATAAGGGCTTTCAACGTTGACAGTATAAGTGAGCTCATGTTGATAAATGAAACTGCGAAAGAAATGGGAAAGGTAGCCAATGTTGCATTTAGGATAAATCCAAACGTAGATGCAAAAACCCATCCAAAAATATCAACAGGTTTAAAGAAAAATAAATTTGGTTTAGACGTTGGAAGCGGAATTGCCATGAAGGCAATTAAAATGGCTACAGAAATGGAAAATATTAAAATTGTAGGGGTTCACTGTCACATCGGATCCCAATTAACAGACATAAGTCCATTTGTTGAAGAAACAAGAAAAGTTATGGACTTTGTGGTAGAGCTGAAAAAAGAAGGAATAGAAATAGAGGATGTTAACCTAGGTGGTGGTTTAGGAGTACCATACAGCAAAGACAAAGAAATACCTGTACAAAATGATCTGGCAGATGCAATAATAAATACAATGCTCGAATATGAAGATAAAGTTGAAATGCCAAACTTAATTTTAGAACCTGGAAGAAGTATTGTAGCTACTGCAGGGGTTTTACTTGGTAAGGTTCACCACATAAAAGAAACACCAGTTGCTAAATGGGTTATGATAGATGCAGGAATGAACGATATGATGAGGCCTGCAATATACGAAGCTTACCATGAAATAACACCTTGTGTAATTAGAGAAGGCGAAAAAGAAGTCTTAAATATTGCTGGGGGATTGTGCGAAAGTTCAGACGTCTTTGGAAGAGATAGGGAATTAACTAAAGTAGAAGTAAACGATGTTTTAGCAATATTGGATGTTGGAGCATACGGTATAAGTATGGCCAACAACTACAATGCAAGAGGAAGACCAAGAATGATTTTAACCAGTGAAGAAGGGGTTTACATAATAAGAGAAAGAGAAACACTTGCTGATTTAGTTGCTAAAGACTTAATACCTAACCATTTATTATAAATCCTTTTTTACTTCTTTTCTCTTTTTTCTATTATTTCTATTTTTTTGATTGTTATTATTTAAATAACGTTTATTGAATATCCATATATATTATTCAGTGGATAATTTTTAGGGTTAATTATATGAAATATCTCTAGGGGGATTGACTTGATAACAAAAATAAATAAAATTCATATAATTAAAGCAATGCGGTTGAAAGATAAAGATCTCGCCCGTGCAAGATATGAAAGTATGAGGGATAACCTGGAATTGTTATACCTGTTGAGAGATATTGAAATTAGTGAATATACTATATGCTTGAAGAAAACAGACTGTATTATAGAATTGGATTTGTGGAATAAGGTCGCAATAGTTCCAAAGCCGTTCAATCGTAAATTGGAAGACTATATTAAAGAATTATATACTCGGCAATTAGATGAAATTGACAAGCAGGTAAGATTTATAAAAGAATTGGATGTTCAGCCAACATATAAGTACTGGAAAGATTTTGAACTAAAAAAGCCATCGATTAATGAAGAAAAAAGAAAATAATTTTCTATAATTTAAAATCCAAGGAACTTTCCTAAATTATAAATCACAATCCCAACTACAGTTGCAAGTAATATATTGTATCCCGCCCCAAATAAAGTCCATTTTAGACTCTTTGTTTCAAGATACAGTGAAGCCAATGTAGCTAGACAAGGTATATAGAGTACAGACACAATAGTAAGTACAAAGGCTTTTAATGGGGTCATGTGTGTGCTTATATCACCATTGTACAGGATATTCAAAGTGGATATAACAAGTTCTTTTGCAAAGATCCCAAATACCAACGAAATTGCAGCTCTCCAATCCAACCCCATCAACAATGTTATACTTTCAAGCATCTTTCCAATAGTCATGGCATAGCTTGCATCTGGGGAGGGGTAGTTTGAGATCCAATAGTATATAAGAGAACCTGCAGCTATGATGGTTCCTGCCTTCTTTAAAAATTCTTTACTTCTTTCCCAAGTCATTTTTAAAATATTATTCCAATCAGGAATTCTATAGGTTGGTAATTCAAATATTAAATCTTCTGTTTCTCCTTTTATGAATTTACTGAATAAGTATGACACCCCAAACAATAAACTAAATACTATTGCTAATATTCCTAAAGTAAATAGGCTTGTATGGTTTGGGAAGAACACTGAAGCTAAAAATCCAATAACTACAAACCTGGCTGAACACGGGATCAATGGGGCTACAAGTAATGTTATTAATCTTTCCTTATGGCTTGATATGAACCTTGTAGCCATTAAACCTGGAACACTACAACCAAAACTTGTGATTAACGGAATAAATGACTTTCCGCCTAATCCCATCTTAGACATTAAAGAGTGTGTTAAGGCAGCCACCCTTGATAGGTATCCACAATCTTCCAAGATAGACAATGAGAACATTATTAAAAGTATCTGGGGGAAGAACTCTAAAACACCGCCAACACCATTCAACAATCCATCAACTACTACCCCCACGTAAGCTGGTGGGAGTGTATTTGTTAGTATATTTCCAAGATATTTAAAAAATGCTGCAATAAGTTCTGAAAATACACCACCAACTCCAAAAACGAAGTTGTACATTGTGTACATAACTATTCCGAATATTACAAAACCATAAATTGGATGTAGTATTATTGTGTCTATATCCTCGTATATTTCGCTGTCTATTAAAACATCTTCAAGGAGCTCATCACATTTTCTATATCTTTGTTCAACAATGTAGCTTTCAACGTCGTGTTTTATCTCATTTTCTATGTCACTCTTTATTTTATCTAAAAAATCCAAAAATTCTTTATCGTTTTCAAATTCACATACTACCTCTGGATCGTTTTCAAGTAAAGAAAGGGCCACCCATCTTTTTGGGATTGATTTGAATTTATCAGTTAAATTATGCTCGTCCAATTTTTTAATTATCTTTTCTAAATTTCTTTCTAAAAGTTCGGAGTATTTTATTTCATTTGGTTTTTTAAATTCGTAGTTGTATATTTCTTCTTTCAGGTCATCCACACCTATTTTAAGTCTTCCAGAGGTTTTTACTACTGGGACACCCAACTTTTCACTTAGTTTCTTATAGTTAACATAAACACCATGTTTTTCAGCTTCATCTATTAAGTTCAAACAAATTATTGGAGATTTTCCGAGCTCAAGGAGTTGTATTGTTAAGTAAAGGTTCCTGTTGATATTCGGAGTGTCTATAACATCGACTATTATTAAATCATCGTTTTCCATTAGAAAATCTCGGGCTATTCTCTGGTCAATTGAATTGGACATTAAAGAATATATCCCCGGCAAATCAATGACATTAAACTCCTTATCTTTGTATTTAAAAGATCCCTCTTTTTTTTCAACGGTAACTCCTGGCCAATTGCCGATTCGTTGTTTCATTCCCGTTAATAAATTAAAAAGGGTGGTTTTTCCGACATTTGGCTGACCTAATAGAGCCACAGTGTCGTGTCCCTTAGACATTATTTCACCTCTGTTTATCATCCTTCCAATGTTTCTTACCACATTTATCCTTATGTGAACAACATGAACATGAATACCCCACAATTAATTTTGAAACCTTGGTTAAAAGTTTCTCAATAGCTCCTGATGTAGTATTCCCTCCTACTCCGTTTTTTTCCATAATTTCACCAATAATCATCCATATGTTTCAATACTCTATTCAACAAAAATAGCTCTTGCCATACCCCTACCAAGTGCTATTTTTGAATTTCCGATTCTTACAAGAATTGGACCCCTTTGATTTGATGATATAACTGTTATCCTACTACCTGGAACTATTCCAAGTTCGTAAAATCTTCTACAGTGTTTGTCTATTTTTACAATTGTATAGGATCCTGGACCCATTTCTAAAAGGCTCTTCATATAATCACCCGAACGAAGTGAAGGTGACTTAAAACCTTCGGTTTTAAATTCTCTCGTTTCTCAGCAAATCACCAACTTCGTTGATGAGCTAAAAAATTATCTCAAATTTTTGTTCAATTCAAAGGAATTTGCTTCTATCTTGAGAACCAAAATTATATATATTAACAATGTTTAAATAATTTAAGTTCACTTAAATTTAAATATAAAATAATTTTACAAATATATATAGTTTTCCCCATGGTGATAATATGGTTTCTTCAAATATAGAGGATTATCTTGAAAAAATATGCATATTTATAAAGAAAAACGGACGACCTGTGAGGACTACGGAATTGGCAAAGATTTTGGATGTAAAACCTGCGGCAATTACAAGCATGGCTAAAAAACTTAGTAATGAGGGGTATATAATTTACGAGCCCTATGTGGGAATACGACTGGATAAAAAAGGAGAGGAAATTGCCAAAAAGATTATACGGAAACACAGAATAATTGAAACGTTTCTTACAGAATATCTTAAATTTGATTTGGATTATGCTCAGGAGGAGGCCTGCAAAATAGAACATGCGGTTTCTGATGAAGTTATTGAAAGGCTGCATGAATTTATGGGCCGGCCTAAAAAGTGCCCCCATGGTAAGGATATATGTGAACAATAGGAAGTGGATACTAATTAATTTGGAAGTTAGTTATTTGCACCACTCCAGTTCCACATTCCTATTCTTTGGGACTTTGCATGTTTTTCATACTCTAAAAAAACATCTTTTAGTTCAAAATTACTTATATAAACCCTGGCATACCCATTTTTGACCAACTCTTCGTTGAAATTTACGAAAACCTTCGGTTTTTGAATCCCATAGGTGGTGTTATTTATAAATATATAAGCTAAATATCTTCCATATTTCCCTTTTCTAGGGGATAGTTTATCGAAAACTACGATTACAGTTTTATTTTCTAGATTTTCCTTTGCAAAGTCTGTAGCTTTATAACCCCACTCTTTTAGATAGTTTATATCTGTCATAGCAGTGTTTTCATCTATAAAATATTCATAAGGTTTATTTTTTATGTATGTTTCAGGGGTATCCACCCCAAGAAGTCTTATTTTATATTCTGTCCCATTTGGAGCGACTACATAAACGGTATCTCCATCTACAACCCTATAAACCGACCCATAAAAGTGTTCGTGTGTTTGTATAAAATTATATTTGTCATAGCTACTATAACTACTGTCGCTAGTGTAGTTACTATCGTTAAATTCGATACATCCACTCAATAAAATGAAAAACAGTATTAAAGCTGGATATATTTTAGTTATTTTCATGATGTCTCACCAATAGTATCAACACTCCAATTAAGGAGATGGCAATTGCTCCAAGTGGTACTGGGGTCTTTATTGGCGGATTTTGTGTTGATATAGTTATCCTATTTAATTTATACCACTGGTTCTTTGCGGGATTACCTTCCACTAACTTTAATGAAATATTATTTTTCCCATTTACAATTCTATCAGTTATATCTATTGAAATTGTTGGTTTATTTTTATTGCCAAAATTGATTAGGTGATCTTTTTTTATTATAAAAATGGAATAATTATTTAAATATAAAACCACGGTTATATTGTCCACATTCCCATAATGTACAAAACTTAAATCATATGCTTGATTTTCAACCTTATTTATGGTAAATGGTTTTGTAGTTTCATAATTATTACTATCTTTAATTGTCAAATCTCCTATGTATATTGCTTCTCCATAAACTGTACCAACTAACAACAGAATCCCAATTAAAGAAATCATTTTTTTGAACATATTTTCACCATATATACTTGTTAAAAATATGGACGTACGTTTTTTAACTATCATAGTTGGTTATCAAAAATATACAAAAATTATAATATAAAAATTAACATCTACCGAGTATATTTCCTTTCATGTCTATAATTATGCAATTGAATGTTATGCCTTCCCATCTGCTGGAGAGTCTTTCTACGACCCTTTCTGCAATACGATTAAAAACTTTATTTAATATTTTTTTCTCATTCAAGATATATATAATTTCTTCAGTTGTATTTGAATAAAGTATCTTCTCTAAAATCTCCTTTTCATTAATATACATACAAGAATAAGCGGTTAATATTTCATTCCTTGCATCTGAAACTTTTGAATGGGTATCAAATATTCCTTCAGCAAGTTTAACTATTTTTCCAGAGTGACCAAATATGGTTATTTCCTTAACACCTTTTTCAGCGGCTTTATCGAGCATATATCCCCAAAAATTAGATACTTCTACTATTTGGTCGTCATTTGCATTTAAGTGTATTTTTGCATACTTTGTTCCGATATTTCCAGGCGTAAAAATTAAATTTTTATAACCATTTGCAAGAGCTACATCAATTTGCGGAACAAGGGATTCTCTGTAGGCCTCATTGGACATAGGTCTAACTATTCCTGTTGTTCCAAGGATCGATATTCCCCCAACTATGCCGAGTTTTGGATTTAAAGTCTTTTTCGCCAGTTCTTCACCTTTTGGAACAGAAATTTTCACAACAACTTTTTCGTTTTCGTCTAAAAGTCTTGATAAGTTGTTTTTAATCATTTCCCTTGGTTTTGGGTTTATTGCAGGTTCTCCTTTTTTTATTTGTAATCCATCCTTTGTGACTGTCCCTATTCCTTGACCCCCCAATATAATAACCCCATCATTATTATTTCCATTAATTTTTTCATTTTCCATATTTTTTGAGAGCTCTACTTCAACAACAATATCAATACCATTTGTTATGTCAATGTCTTCTCCAGCAAATTTTTTAACTGTAACTATGGATTTATTGTTTGTTTTATCTATTTCGATTTTTTCTATTGGTATTATTAAAGTCTCATTTTTACAGTTGATTATTTCCACATGGTCTAATTTAATTCCTTCTTTTAAACAATAAAGTCCGGCATAGGCTCCGGCTGTAGCACAAGAGCCAGTGGTATATCCAAACTTTTTTTCCCGTCTAAAATCATACTCCATAGTACCACACATAAGAAAAATTAAAAATTAGTACATAAAAGTGCTCTGCAATATATATTGTAAAAATTCCAAGTAAGTATTAAGTTAGTATTAATTGAAATTTAAATTATATATCTATGCATTCATTCGCAGAACGACCATATTTTCGCATTACTGAGTTTTTTGAATCCATTTTTCTTAACCAAATACAAATCTTCAATCCTAACTCCAAAATCCTTTAAATAAATACCTGGCTCTATCGTAACTATCATCCCTTCTTTTAAAACCTTATCCTCCTGAGCTCTTGAAGATACGGATGGGTTTTCATGTACCTCAACGCCAACACCATGCCCTAAAGAATGGATAAAGTATTCTTTGAATTCTCCCATATACTCCCTAGCTATGGAGTCAAGTTTTTTAACTGAAATTCCCTCTTTTAGATTTTTTTCAGCTTCAACTTTTGCACCATGAACTAAATCGTAAACATCTAAATATTCTTTTTTCGGATTTAAAATGATGGTTCTAGTTATATCTGAGCAGTAACCTTCAAAAGTAGCTCCGATATCCATCAAGAGAATATTTTTAACTGTGTCATCTGACGGCATGCTATGGGGGAATGCAGTTTTTTTATGGGATATAACAATGGTATCGAATGAAGGTTTAATACTTCCTTCTTTTTTCATGACATACTCAATCTCTGCGGCAAGCTGGTTTTCAGTGATTGGTTTGTTTGAATTTTCAACGAGATCCATGACATATTCAACTGCTTTATCACTAATTTTTGCAGCCTTTTCGATGAGCTCTATTTCTCTTTTATTTTTTATCTCTCTCATCTCGTTTATTTTATCGGATACTATTTTGTAGTTTTTATCCAGATATTTTAAAAATCTAATAGGAAGAGTTTCTTCGACTCCATCACAGCCATTAAATACCTCTTCCCATTTTTCAAATAATTCAATATCCAAATGTTTAGTTTTATAACTTTCAGCCATTCTATAGTCCAACTTTGGAACTTTTAGAATTGCCCTATTCTCTTTTACATCAAAGATTAAAACTGAAAAATTAGGCGGATACCTCTCTAAAAAATAATTTATATTCTCTCTTTTTAAAATAACTGCCTTTTTTATATTGTTCTCACTTAGATAGTTTAAAAAATTAGTTAGTTTCACTCTACCACCGTCAACATGTATAATAAAGGTATATAGTCATGACTAAGTATCGTTATGAAAATAAAAAAAGTTTATGGATGTTGGGAGCTCGCTAACATGCATGGTCGTTTTCGGAATTTTTGCACTTATTCAACCACAACAAAATTTTAAAAAGAATAATTATACCTTAATTCTTGAAGATTGGTAGTTATAGCGCAAACGACTATACTTTTTTCATTATTAAGTCGTTCTACAAATGTATTAACTTCGTGAAACGATCATACTTCCGATAGATTTCATAGTATCTACAAAGTTAGGGAATGAAATTTTAACAGCATCCTCGCCTTTGATTATTGTTTCACCTTCTGCCATCATTCCGGCAACGGTAAATGCCATTACAAGCCTGTGGTCGTGATAAGTTTCAAGTTCTGCTCCTTTTAACTTACCTACTCCTTCTATTATTAATCCATCTCTTTTTTCTTCTATTTTTGCTCCCATTTTGTTTAATTCAACTGCACAGGCGTGTAATCTGTCGCATTCCTTCAGTCTGACGTGTTCTCCATTATATATTGTGGTTTTTCCCTCTGTAAAACATCCTAAAACTGCTATTGTTGGAACTAAATCCGGTATATTGGTCACATCAACGTCTATTCCCTCTAAGTTATATGGTCCATTAATAACAACCTTATCGTCATTAACCTTGACATCTGCCCCCATTTCCTTAACAATATTTATTATCTCCTTATCCCCTTGTTTAGAGTCTTTAAATAAATTTTTTATAGTTATGTCTGAATTCATTAAAACTCCTGCTGCCACAAGGTAGGAAGCTGAAGAATAGTCTCCTTCAACTGTGTAGTTACAAGGTTTGTATGACTGATTTCCTTTTATGAAAAATCCTTTTTCGTTCTTTTCTTTTAATTCATCTATTTTTATTCCAAATTTGCTTAAAACATCCATTGTGATTTTTAAATACGGCTCTGATTTTAAAGGAGTTGTTAGAACTATTTTTGAATCCTTTTCACTGAATGGTAAGGTCATCATTAAAGATGTTATAAACTGGGAGCTCATGTCACCTCTTATCTTAACAATATCATTTTTTATTTTTCCGCTTTTAACCACTATTGGAGCAGTTCCGTCTAATTTCGAAGAAAAAGCTTCGATGCCCAGCTGTCCTAATGCATCCAAAAGTGGCCCCATAGGTCTCTTTCTTATGGACTCATCGCCAGTTAGTATCGTGTAACCTTTTGGTATTTGAGAAGATATTCCAGTTAGTATTCTTAAAGTGGTACCGCTGTTACCTATATCTATGATATTTTCAGGAGTTTTTAGATTCCCCCCATTTATAACCCATTTTTCTTCTTCGAGTTCAATCTCTGCACCTAACATTTTACATCCATGAACAGATGATAAACAGTCAGCACTGGCTAAAGGACTGCTAATTTCTGAAGTACCTTCAGCTAAAGATGCAGATATCACCGCCCTATGGGTGTATGATTTTGATGGAGGGGCATTTATAGTTCCTTCTATTTTTTCAGTTTTTCTAATTACCAGCATTCGATCACCTAACACTTAAACCTATAATCATATAACATACTAAAACAAAGTATAATATAGGACTTATTTAATTTTAAATAAAAGTTTCGTTTAGCGGTATTCTAACCGTAAAATATATATACTCAGAATCGGAAATCTAATTCCGATTATATTTTTGAGGAGGTATACAATGAGCACTGTGGAGCAAGTATTGGAATATGTAAAATCCAACAACGTAAAATTCATGAGATTCCAGTTTGTAGACATTCTCGGAGTACCAAAAAACGTGGCATTTCCTATAAAAGCTGGGGAAAAAGGTATTGAAGAATTAAGAGACGTTTTAGAAAATGGTTTATACTTCGATGGTTCCTCAATTGAAGGATTCGTAGGCATTAACGAATCAGACATGATGTTAAAACCTGACTTATCAACATTCTCAGTACTCCCTTGGAGACCTTCAGAAAAATCAGTTGCAAGAGTTATCTGTGACGTTTACACAACAAAGGGTAAGCCATTCGAAGGAGACCCAAGAGGATGCTTGAAGAGAGTTATGGAAGAATTCAAAAAAGAATTCAACGGAGAATACTTTGTAGGTCCTGAACCAGAATTCTTCTTATTGAAAAAAGACCCACACAACCCACACAAGTACATACCTGCAGACGATGGTGGATACTTCGATTTAGAACCAATGGACGAAGCTCCAGACATCAGAAGGGATATAGTATTTGCACTTGAAAACTTAGGATTCCATGTAGAAGCTTCCCACCACGAAGTTGCTCCTGGACAACATGAAGTGGACTTTAAATTCGACGATGCTCTTAAAACAGCAGACAGTGTAATAACCTTCAAAACAACAATTAAAACAATTGCTGAACAACACGGCTTAAAAGCTACATTCATGCCAAAACCATTCTTCGGAATGAACGGAAGCGGTATGCACTGCCACCAAAGTATATGGTTAAACGGAGAACCATCATTCTACGATGAAAACGCTCCATACCAATTAAGTGAAACCTGTATGAACTACGTTGCAGGTATCTTAAAGCACGCTAAAGCTATAGTAGCTATTACAAACCCAACCGTAAACTCCTACAAGAGATTGGTTCCTGGATACGAAGCTCCTGTAAACATTGCTTGGGCAAACAGCAACAGAAGTGCTATCATCAGAGTTCCAGCAGCTAGAGGAAAAGGAACAAGAATCGAATTCAGAGCTCCTGACCCATCATGTAACCCATACTTAGCATTCACAGTAATGCTCGCTGCTGGTTTAGATGGTGTAAAGAACAAGTTAGACGCACCAGAACCAGTTGAAAGAAACATCTTCGCAATGAGTGAAGCTGAGAAAAAAGAACTTGGAATTGAATCAGTTCCAGCTAACTTAAAAGCTGCTTTAGATGAATTAGAAAACAACGATGTATTGAAGAATGCATTAGGAAAACACATATTCGAAAGCTTCTTAGAAATCAAAAACGCAGAATGGGACAGCTTCAGAACTTCAGTAACCGACTGGGAAACTACAGCATACTTAAAAATCTAATTTTAGATTTTACTCTTTTTATTTTATTTAAATAAAATTCAAATAATTTATAATTATTCAATCTATATTTTATTTTATGTGCGTTAATTTTATGTGTATCATTGGTTTCTTAAGGCTTTTTTAGAGATTGTATGAAAAAGTATAAAAATGATAATTTATAATAGATCTAAAGACGGGTAACGAAATGGAAACATGAGAATTATAATATTTAATACAGCGCCGAGTTGTCAACGGTTTGTTGCAACAAGTTTTACATTCTACACATGTTCAAAAACTGAATTATATTCAATAGTAGTTAAAAAGGAGGAATAAACATGGCAAAGTTCAAAGTAGTGGTTTCAGATCCAAAAGAAGCAAAATCATACCAATTTGAAATAGACGACAATACCTTAATAGGTAAAAAAATTGGTGATGAAATAAGCGGCTCTATTGTAGGATTGGAAGGATACAAATTGAAAATTACAGGCGGAGCAGACAAATGCGGTTTTGCAATGAGACATGATGTCCATGGAAGTATGAAGTTAAGGGTACTTTTAAGTAAAGGTCCAGGATACAAACAAAAGGACAAAGGTATAAGAAGAAGAAAAAGCGTAAGAGGAAATGTTATATCCGCAGATATCGTTCAAGTAAACACGAAGGTTGTAGAATACGGAGAAAAACCAATCTCAGAATTAATTTCACAATCTGAATAAGTTTGTATTAATCGATTTAATATTATGTTATCTTTTTCTATTTTCTGTAATTTAATACTTGCACTTTTTTCACGATTTTGAAAGTTATTTAATGGAGTAATAAAAATATATAAAGTATTAACTATAAAGGGAATATAATCTTAGATCGTTTTTTATTATAATTACGATTAATATGGTGTGCATAATACTAAACAAATAATATAATGAAATTCCAATGAATAATGATTTTTAAAATTTAAAATGAATAATTATAATTATCTTTGGATTTATAATATGTCAAATACTATGTCAATTAGTTAGTTGGGCAAAAGTTGTCCACTTCCAGGTACCTTTGGTTACAAAGGAAATGAAAATTGCACACCACAATAATTTAGGCATTGTAAAACATATATTGAGGGATATCATGGCATGTGCTAAACAATCAGAAGTAAATATTGGAATGGTAGGACACGTAGATCATGGAAAAACAAGTTTAACAAGGAAATTAACTGGAGTTTGGACAGATACACACAGCGAAGAGTTGAAAAGAGGTATTTCAATTAGATTAGGTTATGCCGACTGCGAGATAAAAAAATGTCCAAAATGTCCAGAACCTGAGTGCTATACTGTACAGGCAAAATGTCCAATTTGCGGTTCAAAAACCGAAGTTTTAAGAAGGGTTTCTTTTGTAGATGCTCCAGGACACGAAACTTTAATGGCCACAATGCTTTCTGGAGCTTCTTTAATGGATGGTGCTATTTTAGTTATTGCAGCTAACGAGGAATGTCCTCAGCCACAGACAAAGGAACATCTAATGGCGTTAGATGCTTTAGGAGTTAAAAACGTAATAATTGTACAGAATAAAATAGATTTAGTGGATGAAGAAAAAGCAATGGAAAACTACAAACAAATTAAGGAATTTGTAAAAGGTACCGTTGCGGAAAATGCACCAATTATTCCTGTTTCAGCCCACCATGGAGCAAACGTGGATGTTCTATTAAAGGCAATTGAAGATATAATAGACACCTCAGAAAAAGACATAGACTTGCCTCCAAGGATGTACATTGCAAGAAGTTTTGATGTAAACAAGCCAGGTTCTGAGATAAAAAGCTTGAAGGGAGGGGTTATTGGAGGAAGTATTATTCAAGGGGTTTTAGAAGTTGGAAAGGAAATTGAAATAAGGCCTGGAATTAAAGTTTCAGAAGGAAATAAGACATATTGGAAACCTATAGTTACAAAAATCGTTTCACTTGGAGTCGGTGGAAAGAAAGTTAAAAAAGCCTGTCCAGGAGGTTTAGTCGGCGTTGGTACTGAATTGGATCCTGCATTAACAAAATCAGATGCATTAAGCGGAAGTGTTGCAGGAGAACCTGGTACATTACCACCAACACTTGATGAAATAACAATAAAAACCAAACTTTTAGATAGAGTTGTTGGTTCAAAGGACGAACTTGCAATAGAACCCCTAAAAACGAATGAAGTTTTAATGTTAAACATCGGGACCGCTACAACAGTTGGGGTTATAACCTCTGCGAGAGACGATATTGCAGAAATCAAGTTAAAACTTCCAGTATGTGCTGATAAGGGAGACAGGGTTGCTTTGAGTAGAAGAGTAGGATCAAGATGGAGATTAATAGGTTACGGAATAATACAGTAAATTTTTATTATTTTTTTAGTTCTTTAATTTGGTTATTCTCTTTTAAATTAAGATTATTATTATCTTCATACCTCAATTTCATAAATTTATATAAAAATCGTTAAATCTTATATTATGGTTGTTCTATATGTTAACACTTTAAACTGGGGTGCCCATATGGATTTTTCATATTTGATGGGGAAAAAGGATACAATATCTAAAAAAATAAGTAACATAAATATGGATTTTGATTATGAAAATTACTGGATACCTTGCAACTTTAATAATCCTTCGAGCTGCGTGTTTGCAGGGGGGGATGGTAGTTTCAATAAAATAGACTATATTGGTTATTGCCTTTATATTGTTGGAACGGTCTCCTATATCCATGAACCTGGAAAGAAAATAAAGGAATCATTATCACACTGGGACGCAGATATTATCCTACCGTACAAATACGTTTCAGATAGATTAAGGCTTTATATGCTAAACATGGAACTAAAAACTGCCCTTTGGAATTTAAAAAATAATGATATTGATTATTATCTCTTTGATGGTTCTTTGTACTCTCTATTGATCCAAACTCATACCTATGGATCTATAACTGAAGGTAAGAAGGTAGAAGATGGTATATTTAAGTACTACAAGGACTACGGCAAGGAAATTAAAAATAAAATCTTAGAAGATTTGGATAACAGTATGATACTCCCTACAATTGATTACGGAGAGACTGACGACCAAAAAATAATTATTCTGGAGCAGTTGGAGTATCTTATATTGTTGATGGAACTTTTAAAGAACTATCGTGAAAAAATTGTAGGAATATCAAAAACTTCAAAGATGAACGCCTATTTTAAAAAAGAAAAATCACTGGTTCCGGATATAGCCATATTTTCAAAGAATTGCAGGGGAATTGGATACACAAAACCTTTGAATTTAGCAGATGACGAAGTAAATAGCAATTCGTATAGTAGTGTTAAATATCTAAACACCTTTGGTCAGACAATTGATAGCTTGTATTATCAATTTGCTAGATTGGAAGATAATAGTGGGGTTATAGGAATTACGTCATTTGATAAACTAAATGAAGAGTTCTTTTCAAGTCTTAGGGAGATATCTATTTCAGGCTATCCTTACATTTTAAAGAAGTCCCATGAAGGCGTTAAGATAAGTGAAGAATCCATTAAAAAGTATGCTAAGTTAGTAGGAATATATGAAAAAACAGACAGAGAAACCAATTTAAATGTTTAATTTTCTTTTATTATAACTTACTTTTTAATTTATTTTCCTTTTTTATCTACTCGACGAAATCTGAGGTTGCCTCGATGTCGACGTATGACGAATGACTATACGATAAAATCGAAACGTTTTTATAATAGGTTATTAGAATAAAAAGTATGGAAAAAATAGCGTTACATATAATCGGAGACATTGTATTATCTGAAGACATTGGAAAAGCCATGAAGAAATGGCGGGAGATGTTTAGCATACCTCAAATAGAAATGGCTAGATACCTGGGAGTATCTCCATCTGTAATAAGTGACTATGAAGTAGGTAGGAGAAAAAATCCCGGGGTAAATCTGGTAAGGAAATATGTAAATGCCTTAATTGAGGTTGACAAAGAAAACGGAGGGCACATGGTAAGAGCTCTGAAGAGGATATTAAATGTGCCATCTTCGATGAAAGCCATCCTCAATATTAGGGAATACGCTAGCCCGATAACTATAGGAGACCTTTTAGATACAATTGATGCGGAAGTAATCTATGGAGAGAACTTAAATAACCAAATATTTGGCCATACTGTTGTTGATAGTATAAAGGCAATTTTAGAAATGGATGGTCAAGATTTCTTAAATTTATACGGTTGGACAACTGAAAGGGCGCTAATTTTTACAGAAGTTTCCTCTGGAAGGAGTCCAATGGTTGCCATAAGGGTAAGTAACATAAAACCAAGAGTTGTTATTTTTCAAGGTGTTTCTGAATTGGATAGGCTGGCCTTAAAACTAGCTGAGATTCAAGCCATACCACTTCTAGTTACAGATTTAGAAGTTGATGAACTTTTAGGAAAACTCAATGAAATTAAATAATAATTAAATAATATATTTTTATACTGTTTATCACAAAGTGATATTAAATTTATTTATAATTTTGTTATTAAATTAGAAGGTGAGTTAATGAAAGATATTGGGATTGTTGGATATGGAAGCTATATTCCAAAATATCGAATAAAAGTTGAAGAAATAGCAAAGGTGTGGGGAAAAGATCCAGAAGCTATTAAAAAAGGGCTGGTAGTTAATGAAAAGAGTGTCCCATCTCCAGATGAAGACACCGCAACAATTGCAGTTGAAGCTGCAAGAAATGCTGTAAAAAGAGCAGGGATTAATGCTGAAAAAATAGGTGCTGTATATGTAGGTAGCGAAAGTCACCCTTATGCAGTTAAACCAACTTCTGCAACAGTTGCTGAAGCTATTGGTGCCACACCTGATCTTACGGCGGCGGATTTAGAATTTGCATGTAAGGCAGGAACTGCAGGTATTCAAATGTGTATGGGCTTAGTTGGTAGTGGACTTATAGAATATGGTATGGCAATAGGTGCAGATACTGCTCAAGGAGCTCCGGGAGATGCCCTTGAATATACAGCTTCAGCTGGTGGTGCAGCGTACATAATCGGAAATAAAAAGGACGAAATGATTGCCGTTTTTAATGGCACCTACTCATATACAACAGATACTCCCGATTTCTGGAGAAGGGAAGGACAATCTTACCCAAAACATGGTGGTAGATTTACAGGAGAGCCAGCCTACTTCAAACACGTTTTAAATGCAGCAAAGGGAATAATGGAAAAAATGGGAACTACAGTAAAAGATTATGACTACTGTGTTTTCCATCAACCTAATGGGAAGTTTTACATAAAAGCTGCTAAATCTCTTGGATTTACAAATGAACAGTACAAATACGGTTTATTAACTCCTTACTTAGGTAATACATACTCAGGAGCTGTTCCACTGGGGTTGTCAAACATATTGGATCATGCAGAGGAAGGAGCAAGAATTCTCGCTGTATCCTATGGTAGTGGTGCAGGAAGTGATGCATTTGACATCACGGTAACTGAAAGGATAAAAGAAGTGGTGGATAAAGCACCTAAAACATTGGATTTGTTAAACAGGAAAAAATACATTGATTATGCAGTTTATGTCAAATACAGGGGGAAAATTAAAATTTAATTAAACTTTAACCTAGCGGATGGCTTAAATAATATATGGTGAAAAAATGAGAGATGTTGCAATTATAGGTTATGGGCAAACTAAATTTGGAGAGCTCTGGGAAGACTCATTTAGAGATTTAATTGTTGAAGCTGGTGTAAAGGCAATAAAGGATGCAAATGTAGATGGAGGCGATATTGACGCCATGTACATAGGTAACATGAGTGGCGGGCTCTTTGTAGGTCAGGAACATATTGCATCATTAATCGCAGATCATGCAGGACTTAATCCAGTTCCATGTACAAGAGTTGAGGCAGCATGTGCTTCAGGTAGTTTGGCTTTAAGAAGTGCTGTTTTATCTGTTGCGAGTGGTCACCATGATGTAGTTTTAGCAGGTGGAGTAGAAAAAATGACCGATGTTGAAGATGCAACTGCAGCGATAGCTTCAGCATCTGATCAGGAATGGGAAGCTTTCTTTGGAGCTACATTTCCATCATTGTATGCCATGATGGCAAGGAGATATATGTACCAATATGGCTTAACTATTGAAGAACTTTCAATGTGGAGTGTTATTGCTCACGAGAACGCTACAAAGAATAAGTATGCCCAATTTGGGTTTAAAACTACACTTGAGCAGGTAATGAATGCATCACCTGTAGCAGATCCACTTACATTGATGCACTGTTCACCTGTTTCTGATGGAGCTTCTGCTCTTATTGTATGTGACGCAGACAAAGCTGAAGAATTTGCCCCTAAGGATGAAATTATATATATAAAAGCTTCAACTCAGGCTTCAGATACAATAGCTTTACACGATAGGGAAGATATGACAACTTTAAACGCTGCAAAAGTAGCGTCTGAAAAGGCTTACAAACTGGCTAAAATAGCTCCTGAAAAAATAGATGTTGCAGAAGTTCACGACTGTTTTGCAATAAATGGTTTAATCTTAGTAGAGGATTTAGGATTCTGTAAAAAGGGAGATGCTGGAAAAGTAATTGATGAAGGAAAAATAAGAATAGATTACGACGACTTTGTAACTGTAAACCCAAGTGGTGGTTTAAAGGCAGCTGGTCACGCACTTGGTGCCACTGGAATTAGGCAAGTTGGGGAATTATACTGGCAGTTAAAGCAAGATAAAGAATGTAAGGATAGACAGGCTACAATTAAAAATGGATACGGTATTGCAGCAAATGTTGGAGGTACTGGGGGAACCGTATGTGTTCATTTACTCTCAGACAAGAGATAAACACAAAGTGATATCATGTGCAATATTAACTTATATTTAAACGATGAACTCGTTATGGAAGACGTCTTGCTAGTTGAAAAAAAAGAGGACAAAATAATAGCGATTGATTTATTTGGAGATACTAAGGAATTCGAAGGGGAGATAAAAAAAATAGATTTAAATAACAATAAAATACTTCTGGTGAAATAATGGTAGTGAGATCCTGGAGGCATATGAAAGAAAGGTATAACTTAATAGGTACACGATGTAAAACCTGTGGTAAGGTTTACTTCCCATCAAGAACCGTATGTCCAGACTGTAGAAGAAAAGGAGAATTGGAAGAATTTCAGTTAAGTGGAAAAGGTAAGATTTACACCTACTCAATAGTTTACGCACCGCCAAAAGAGTTCAATAAATTAACGCCCTATGTAATAGCAATTGTTGAGTTGGAAGAGGGCCCTAAAGTAACAGCTCAAGTGGATTGTGATATTAATAAGATATCTATTGGAATACCCGTGGAAGCAGCATTTAGGAGAATAAAAGAAGATGGTAAGGATGGAATAATAAGCTACGGTTATAAATTCGTACCTATTACCGAATAAAATAAATAAATTCTTTTCTATTTTAAAAAATTACATATAAATAATTTAATTAAATTTTGTCAGTGTTAAATAATATTGCTCAAGTTTACATTTTCACTAACTATTTTTGCCAACTTATCCATGTTCTTTTCAAAGGTGTCCTTGTAGCTGTCATGTTCAAGGAGTTCAAAGTCTTTATTGGAGCCATTGGACTCGTATTTCTTTTTTATCGCAAGGTTTATCAAATAATTCCTAAATCGATAGTTGTCTAGAATTCCATGGAAGTAAGTTCCAATTACGTAAGATTCACCTATTCTCTTCACCGCACCGTCAAAACCGTCCCCATTATTTCCAAATCCTTTAAAAAGTTTTATAAGTGGTTCCTCCTTTGAAGTGGTGATTCCTTCATGTAGTTCATAACCTGAAACTTCAATTTCCATATCATCTATTTTTAAAATTCCCTTTGAGTTCTTAATGGCTTTTTCGTTTCCAAAGTGTGTTTCTAGGTCAAAGATACCAAGACCTTCAATTGTTCCAACATCGCCCTCCGTGTTTTTTTCATCGATTAACTTCTTCCCCATAATCTGATAACCACCGCAGATACCTAAAACTATACCCCCATTCCTTATAAATTCCCAGATTTTTTCATCCATGCCGTATTTTTTAATTAAGGACATCTCAACAGTTGAACATCTAGTTCCTGGAAGTATTAAAATATCTCCAGTAATGTTCTCTTTAAAATCTATAAACTTTACCAATACATCGTTTGAAATAGGGTCAACATCTGTGAAATTGGCAATTTTTGAAAATCTTAGGACGTTAACCTCTATAGGGCTTTCTGAATTGCCGAAAACCTTTCTACCTTGTAGTGCCTGACTATCTTCTTCAGGTAATATTAGACTTTCGTCGTAAGGTATCGTACCTAAAACAGGTATGCCAGTGAGCTCCTCTATTTTTTTAAAACCGCTTTTTAAAACATCAACATTTCCCCTAAATTTATTTATTACAAACCCTTTTATTAGTTTTCTCCAGTTTTCTGGTAGTAATTCAATCGTTCCATAGATTGATGCAAAAACCCCTCCATTATCGATGTCAGAAACTAAAATAGCATCGGCATCTACAATTTCAGCCACCCTTAAGTTTGCTATATCGTCTTCAAGTAAGTTTATTTCACAGCAGCTCCCTGCTCCCTCCATAACCACATAGTCGTAATTGTTATCTAGATATTCGAGACTTTCCGTTATCTTATCTAAAAAATAATCTTTATTTTTTCTATATTCATTATAATCCATATCTTTGTAAGGCTTTCCATGGACCACAACTTGAGACACAAAATTTCCTTTTGGTTTTAAAAGTATCGGATTGAAATGGATGGAAGGTTCGGTTTTTGCAGCTCTTGCTTGAGTGTATTGGGCAACTGCTATTTCACCATCTTCAACACTTACCCTTGAGTTTAAACTCATGTTTTGAGATTTAAAAGGGGCTACTTTATACCCCTTATTTGCCAACAACCTGCATAATGCTGAAACCAGTACAGTCTTCCCACTGTTTGAGGAAGTACCTACAACCATTATAAACTTTGCCATAATTTCACCATATTTGCCAAAAATTAACTACGTTAAAGTTAAATTTATAATAATATAACAACACATTATTTATAAATTACAATAGTACTTTAAAATACATAAAAATACAAAAAGAAAAATAAGATATTTATTCTATTTTAACAGGTTTTCCATCCTTCCATTCTACGATTATAGGTTCGTCTGGAATATCATCTAAAGTTTTGAAGTATTCAACTGCTGCCTTTGTCCCCCATCTGTCAGAACCTGCTAGGAGTACTACAGTATGCCCATTAATAATCTGTTTTTGTATCACTCCTTTGTGAGCTCCTGGATAGTCATTGGTTACTTTTACTTTAAAGGTCCATGCGTATTTTTTAACCAGCGGGTTTGCCACAGGTCCTCCAACTAAGATGCAGTCTTCTTTTATGTCAAGTGATTTATTTACTAATTCTGTTGCGTTTTTGAGTCCTTTTGAGAAATTTCCATCGATATTGTTTCCTGCTATCATTTTTGCGTTAAATACGAATTCTTTTATCTTAATGGATTTTATCTCTTCTGATACCCCCTCGTAGGTTGGGGTCTCTGGAGCAGCACCTCCTCCACCCCCACCACCTGAAAAACCAGTTGGAGGTGTGTTGTCGTTTGTTGGTGCTTGTGGTTCTTCATATTTTAACTTAATAATTCCTGATTTTGATTCTCCGATATTATCAAATAAGAAAAATGCATATCCAAGTGTTTTATTCCATCCTATAAAAGTACAATTTGCGGTTCCTTCAATTTTATTATAATTTGATGCATTAACTCCCGCTATTACAATTGTTCCATTTAATAAATGGGTGTTATACGTCTTTGTTGATGAATCATTAGAAACTTCATATGAAAATAATGGCTCATTATCAAAATATGCTACAATATCACTTTCTTTTGAAGTGTTTAGTTCCAATATTGTTAGGTTTTTATTTTCTTCAAGCGTGTAGTTGAACGATACATTATATTGGATTATATTTATTTCAACATTCCCTTGAGGTATCTCTCTAACCTCCCCTACAACCACTGGAATCAATAATAAAAGCATCATTCCCAATATAATATACTTCATTAATTTCACCTCAAAATTTAAAAAAAGAAAATATTTATTTAATGGTTATTATTGTTTTATCTTCTTTTTCTTCAACATCCATTACCCATCCTGTTGGAAGTGCTACATTCATTTTTCTTATTGGGATTACGGTTGTTGTTGCTTTTGCTGGAGCTATTGTTTCTTCATTATACATTGGGTAGAATACAGCTTCAATATCGTTCGCATTTTCTTCTGTTACATTTAATGGAATTGTTATTGATAAACTGCTTGATGCCTTTACTATTTCAGGATAGATGTATAGTGTTGTTTCATTTGTTGTTGAGTTGAAGCTAATACTATATGATTCATTCATGTATTTTGTCATGTTTGTGTAATTCATTCCTTTTGGTAATTTTACTTTTATAATTCCTACTTCAATAGGCTCAGTAGCTTTGTTAGTTATGGTAAATGTTGCATTAAATTCCCTACCAACAATGGCTTTCGTTGTTGTTATTGTTAGGTTAAAGTCTTCTGCCAATGGGTCGATATAATCCTTACCATCACTCTTTATTGCTATTGAATATGGTGTTGTTTGTGATACTAGAGCTCCACATAATATCTTGGAACTTCCACTAAATTCAAATGCTATTTCATGTTTCCCGCTTGTTAAGAGTGTGTTGTTGTAGTATTTTCCTACGAATTTTGGATTTGTTGCATTTACAGTTATTGTATTTATTTCGTTTCCATCAACTTTTACCGTTATTTGGATATTGTTGGTGTTTGTTGCAGTTCCTGATTCAGTTAATGCCCTTAATGCTAAGCCAGTGGATTTTGTTGAACCCCAACCTGAACCTCCATATCTACTGTATATGTTTATTAGCATGCTGTTTAGTGTTCCATATTCACTGTTGTTTATAATGCCATTTGCTTTTTGACATCCAATTGAAGCTACTGCAATACTTTCTGATGCAACACCATAGACGCTGTAGCTTGAAGTTCCTCTGAATAATGAGATGGCTTCATCATTCTTATGTTCATTTTTCCAGTTACCTATCGCAATGATTGTTTCGTTTAATGCTTCTTTAACTTCTGAATCGTTAATTCCCATATTGTATGCTTCTGATAATGCCCATGCTTTGAATCCTAAGTCGTAGATGTTGTTTTCATAGACAGTTTGACTGATTAAGTATCTTACTGATTTGTTTGTTGCATTGAATATTTCTTGTTTTAGGGTTTCATTGGTTGTTATGTTGTATGTTTGTGCCAAACTTATTGTTATTAATGCATTGCTTGAATATTCATCTCTCATATAGTATGTCCAACCAGTGTTCCAGCTTCCATCATCATTTTGTGAATTTACCAAATATCTGGCTCCATTTTCAATATGGGTCATATTTACATCATAACCATTCATTTTTGCAGTGGTTAATCCATATAACACGTAACCTGTATGGATTGGATTTGGATATGATGCTCCCCAAAGTCCCCATGCGTATTCATAACTTGAGATTACTTCTGGTTTATTGGTTCCGGTTGTTAATCTCTCAATTCCATTATTTACATTAGAACCAAAGTCAATGGTTGTTGAAATGTTGTTTTGATCACAGTATTTTTTAACATAGATGGATGCAACCATTGGTGATGTTGTTTGCTCAATACATCCGTGTGGATATCCTGTAAGATATTCAATTCCTTTTAAAACCCTTCCTTGTTCCCCAATCATTACCACATATTCAACATGCCTATCGATATCGTATTCTGTTGTATTGAATACTCTAAATGTTAAATTCGCTGATGAATTTGTGTAAGTTATGTTTGAATATTTAATTTCAACTGGATGGTCAGTTATTTTTATACCAGTCAGTGTTTCATTTGCCAATAATTTGTTGTTATGGTCAAATATCTCTATTGATATACTTTCATTGTTTGAAATATCCACTGCTTTTATTTTGAAGTATGTCCATCCATGTCTCCAAGTGTATCTTGTTTTTTCAGAATCCCCAATTATTTGGATACCTTTTGTCGTGTTTATTTTAATTGTATAGTAACTTGGAACTGAGACATTGTAGCGAACATCTATCCAGTACTCTCCATCCGCCTTTAATATATTGTTGTATGGTAATCCATAAACTTTTTCAATATCTGCCTTTGCCTCTTTTACTGTAACACTTATAGTTTTTGTGTTATCTGCCATATTTCTGTCTTTTGTCCCTATTGGAGTTATGGTTATTGTAATGTTATGAGCTCCAGATTCGTTAAATGTTATTGGTAGTTCTCGGTATCTATAATCGTGATACCATTCATTAAATGTTATTTTCTCATTGTGTATTATTTTATCGTCTAATTTTACTGTTAAGTTTGCTTCAACAGTTCCATAGCCATCTTTTCTTAAATCAAATCTTAAATCTTTGGTTTCATTTATTTTTACTGCTGTTGGCATGTATGCCCATGTAATTCCAACATCTGGGAATGTTATGGTTTTTATGATAATGTTATTATTTTCATCAACTTCATCAACTTCTTTATTTGTATCAATGATTGCTTTTATTTCAATATTATTTGTTAAATTTGTTGTATAGTTGATTTTAATTTCTTTTGATTCTCCTGCGTTTAATGATAATCTTTCGGTTTTTATTGAGTTATTGTTTACATAAATCGTTGTATTAAACTCGTTACTAGTCGAGTTTCCATCATTTATTACTATTAATGTTATTTCAAAGGTCGTTATATTTTCTGTTTCGTTTATAATTCTATAAGTTAGGTTTCCTAACAAGTCGATGTGTTGATTTGTTGTATTTGTAGTTTCGACAATATTTCCGATCGTATAATTCTCTACCGGCATAATTAACGGATAGTTGTCTATTGGATACTCAACTATTGAGTTTGAAGCATTCGATAATATATGTTTTGTATACCCATATGCATTAAATTTATTTTCAATATATGGCGGTATTGTGTCTTTGGTTATATGATTATTTATTAAATAATAATAGTTGTTTGAAATGTTGTAAGGTGCGTCCCCAATTCCATCTCCATCATTATCTGTTCCATTGTAATCTGAATAGTAGTTTCCTAAGTAGTTTGTGAAATATTTTCCAGCATAGGTGTAATTAACCATATCCAGTGAGTAAAATCTATTTATTGAATAATAGTTTGCATATATATTCGCTGAATTGTTCAAGAAGTTATTGAAATAATTGTGTTATTATTTGAATCCCATCCAATGTACAAACCATGCCAATTATTCGTTATATTGCTATTTGTTAATATATTATTGTTTGAGTTCCAGTCAAGGAGTATCCCACAGTAATCGTTTGAGCTTACAGTTATGTTTGTTAATATATTATTGTTTGAACCCCAGAGGGATATTCCACAATCATTTGAGCTTACAGTTATATTTTCTATTTTTGAATCATTTGTTCTTAAAAGCTTTAATCCAAATCCATTATGCGCTAAATGCAGATCCTT